>JAGXFG010000114.1 GCA_024637395.1 Burkholderiaceae bacterium
ATCGTGTTCCCGTTGAACTGGTCGGGCGTGGACCGGATCGCGTCCCGGCTGAACTGGCCGGACGTGGACCGGATCGCGTTCCGGCTGAACTGGTTGGGCGTGGACCGGATCGTGTCCCGGCGGAACTGGCCGAGCGGCCGGGCGATTGCGCTACCGGTCGTGCCCAGCTCGATTTGGCGATCGGGGCGCGCCGCTTGGCACCGCTGGCTGCCGGTCGGGCAGCCGAGGGGCCGGAGCGCGCCGCCTTGGCCGAAGCTTTCTTGGTGCTGGCGCTTGCTGGCCGGGGTGCGGTGGCGCCGTAGGCTGCCTGCTTCTTGGGCACGTGCGGACCCTTGTCTGAAATTTCCTTTGGCGGTAGCGGCAGGTAGACCACCAGCAGCTTGCCGATGCGTTGCACCGGGGCACAGCCGGTTTTTTCGCAGATCGTGCTCAGGTACTGGTCGCGAGCGACGCGATCGTCACCAAAGACGCGAATCTTGATCAGTTCGTGCACCGCCAGCGCTCGGCGAATCTCGGCGAGCACGTTGTCGGTCAGGCCGGCGTCGCCGATGATCACCACCGGATCGAGGTGGTGGGCCAGGCCCTTGAGCGCCTTGCGTTCGGCGGTGTCGAGCGGCAGGGTAAAGGTGCGGTTAGGTTTCATAGTCATATTTTAGACCCGATCATGGGGTCGCATTGCCCGGCGCCGTTAGAATCAGGGCGGGCGCAGGGGCGGATCAATTCCGGCGGAGAGTAATGGGCAAGAAGAAGTTCAATAAGGCCTGGCTTGATCGGCACCTGAGCGATCCCTACGTGAAGCTGGCGCAGCAGCGCAGTTATCGCTCGCGGGGCGCGTTCAAGCTGATCGAGATCGACGAGCGCGACCAGCTGATCCGGCCGGGGATCAGGGCGGTCGACCTCGGATCGACTCCGGGAGCGTGGTGCCAGGTGCTGCGCGAGCGGATGACCGACCGCAGCGGCACGTTCCAGGGACGAATAGTGGCGCTCGACATGTTGCCGATGGAGCCGGTTCCGGGGGTTGAATTCCTGCTCGGCGACTTTCGCGAAGCGGCGGTCCTCGAGCTCCTCGAGCAGGCGCTCGAGGGCAATCGGGTCGATCTGATAGTCTCCGACATGGCGCCAAACCTGAGCGGAGTGGCAGCTGCCGATGCCGCGCGCATGAGCGACCTGATCGAACTGGCGCTCGACTTCGCGGCCCACCACCTCAAGGCCGATGGCAGCCTGCTGGTCAAGTGCTTCCACGGCAGCGGTTACAGCCAGATGGTCAAGCGTTTCAAGGAGGTTTTCCAGCAGGTCGAGCCACGCAAGCCCAAGGCCTCGCGCGACGAATCAGCGGAAACCTACCTGCTCGGACGCCGGCTGAAATCCGCCGCAATCAGCGCTGACAACGCCTAAGCCGGTATCAGTTCTTTATGGATCAATGGCTTAGAAGAACCTACTGGGGGGTTGGGAATAGCGATGCCGCCCCAATCTGCGTAGAATCGAGAGACGTACCCAAGGAGCGTATTTTTTGAACAATATGTTTTCTAAAGCCGCGATCTGGATGGTGATCGCGCTCGTGCTCTTCACCGTCTTCAAGCAGTTCGACACTCGCCAGACTCGCACCAACGATGTCGCCTACTCGCAGTTCATGGATGAGGCGCGCGCCGGTCGGATCGAGAGCGTGGTCATCGACGGGCGCATGCTGCGGGGCCAGACCACCGACGGCAAGGCGCTGACGACCGCCGCGCCCAGCGACCTGTGGATGGTCAGCGACCTGCTCAAGTACGGCGTCCAGGTCAAGGCCAAGGCCGAGGAGGAGCAGTCGCTGCTCTTTAGCGTCTTCGTATCGTGGTTCCCGATGCTGCTGCTGATCGGCGTCTGGGTGTTCTTCATGCGCCAGATGCAGGGCGGCGGCAAGGGCGGGGCGTTTTCCTTCGGCAAATCGAAGGCCCGGATGCTCGACGAGAACACCAACAACATCACCTTTGCCGACGTCGCTGGTTGCGACGAGGCCAAGGAAGAGGTCTCGGAACTGGTCGAGTTCCTGCGCGACCCCTCGAAATACCAGAAACTCGGCGGCCGGATTCCGCGCGGGGTGCTGCTGGTCGGTTCCCCCGGCACCGGCAAGACCTTGCTCGCCAAGGCAATCGCCGGTGAGGCGAAGGTGCCGTTCTTCTCGATCTCGGGTTCGGACTTCGTCGAGATGTTCGTCGGTGTCGGCGCCGCCCGGGTGCGCGACATGTTCGAGAATTCCAAGAAGCACGCGCCCTGCATCGTATTCATCGACGAGATCGACGCGGTCGGCCGTCAGCGGGGCGCCGGGCTGGGCGGTGGCAATGATGAGCGCGAACAGACGCTGAACCAGCTGCTGGTCGAGATGGACGGGTTCGAGACCGGGCAGGGCGTGATCATCATCGCCGCCACCAACCGCCCCGACGTGCTCGATCCGGCGCTGCTGCGCCCGGGGCGCTTTGACCGCCAGGTCGTGGTGCCGCTGCCCGATATTCGCGGCCGCGAGCAGATCCTCGGTGTGCACATGCGCAAGGTGCCGATGGCGCCCGACGTGCGTGCCGACATCCTGGCGCGGGGAACTCCGGGATTTTCCGGCGCCGACCTCGCCAACCTGGTCAACGAGGCTGCGCTGTTCGCGGCGCGGCGCAATGGGCGTCTCGTCGAGATGGTCGACTTCGAGCGGGCCAAGGACAAGATCATCATGGGCGCCGAACGCCGCTCGATGGTCATGCCCGAGGAAGAGCGCCGCAACACCGCGTATCACGAGTCCGGCCACACCATAGTGGCGCGCGCGCTGCCCAAGACCGACCCGGTCCACAAGGTCACCATCATTCCGCGCGGCCGAGCGCTGGGGCTCACCATGCAGTTGCCCGAGCAGGACCGCTACAGCATGGACCGCAGTTCGATGCTCAACACCATCGCGGTGCTCTTTGGCGGGCGGATTGCCGAAGAGCTGTTCATGCACCAGATGACGACCGGGGCGTCGAACGACTTCGAGCGCGCCACTGCGATTGCCCGTGACATGGTGACGCGCTACGGCATGAGCGACAGTCTGGGGACGATGGTCTACGCGGATAACGAGGGCGGGGTGTTCCTCGGGCGTTCGATCACCAAGACCACCAACATGTCGGAAGAGACCATGCGCAAGGTCGACGCCGAGATTCGACGAATCATCGACGCACAGTACGCCGTGGCGCGCGAGATTCTCGAGGGCAAGCGGGAGATTGTCGAGGCGATGGCCAAGGCGCTGCTGGAATGGGAGACGCTCGACACCGAGCAGATCAACGACATCATGGAAGGCCGGCCGCCGCGCCCGCCCAAGGACCTGACGGCGGTCGAAGACCGGGTGAGTTCCGGCGGTTCGGCTGCTGGCGGCAAGGCTGGCGAGGGCACTGCCGGTGGAACGCCAGCCGATGATGACCGCGCTGATGATGAGCCGCCGGCGGCAGAGCCAGCGACACCGCCGCTGCATTGAACGACTGACCTGAGGCCAGCGACGGCGGGTTGTTGCGATCCGCCGTTTCTTTTTGCGAGACCAAAAAGCTGCATCCGGACATGACCGCCGCTTCGCCCCGCCGACCTGCCGCCCCGTTCAGTTGCGGCCGCTACCGCTTCTCGCTCGAGCGTCCGCTGCTGATGGGGGTGGTCAATCTCACCGAGGATTCCTTCTCCGACGGCGGCCGGCTGCTCGATCCGGTGCGCGCGCTGGCCCACGCCTCGGAACTGGTCAACGCCGGCGCCGACATCATCGACCTCGGCGCCGAGTCGACCCGGCCGGGGGCCACCCCGGTGCCCGCAGAACTAGAGATCGCGCGCCTGTTGCCGGTGCTCACGGCGCTGCGCGACTGCGGTGCGGCGCTGTCGGTGGACACCCGCAAGAGCGCGGTCATGAGCGCAGCCCTGGCCGAGGGCGCGGACATGATCAACGACGTCAACGGTTTCCGGGACGCCGGCGCGATCGAGGTGATGCGCGGTGCCGATGCCGGGCTGTGCGTGATGCACATGCAGGGCACGCCCGAGATCATGCAGGCGGCGCCGAGTTACCGCGATGCGGTCGACGAGGTGGCGCAGTTCCTGCGCGCTCGTGCCGAGGCACTGGAGCAGGCCGGAGTGGCGCGCGAGCGGATCGTGCTCGACCCCGGGATCGGCTTTGGCAAGACGCTGGCGCACAATCTGCAGTTGCTCGATCGTCTCGCCGCGATTGTCGCCATTGGCCTGCCGGTGTTGGTGGGTGTCTCGCGCAAGTCGATGATCGGCACGATTACCGGGCGCGACGTCGACCAGAGGTTGGCGGGCAGCATCGCGGCGATGCTGTTCGCGGTGGCGCGCGGCGCTGCGATAGTCCGCGTCCATGACGTTGCAGAGAGCCGCGACGCGCTGCTGGTATGGCAGGCAATCGCGGAATCGGGCAGTACCATGGCGCAGATTCAACAGGACCAATGACGTGACCAGAAAATATTTCGGAACCGATGGTGTGCGCGGAAGGGTCGGCGTAGAGCCGATTACGCCGGACTTCGTGATGCGGCTGGGCCATGCTGCCGGACGGGTGCTGGTCGCCGGTGAGCCGGCCGATGGCCAGGAACACCCGACCGTGCTGATCGGCAAGGACACGCGGATTTCCGGCTACATGCTCGAGGCTGCGCTCCAAGCCGGCTTCACCGCCGCCGGCGTCAACGTGCTGCTCACCGGACCGATACCGACCCCGGCGATCGCCTATCTCACCCGCGCGCTACGGCTCTCGGCCGGGGTGGTGCTCAGCGCTTCGCACAATGCCTTCGCTGACAACGGCATCAAGTTTTTCTCGGCGCGCGGCCTCAAGCTCGACGACGCGCTGGAGGGCGCGATTGAAGCCGCGATCGATGAACCGATGGTCTGTGTCGAGCCGCGCCTGCTGGGGCGCGCCCGCCGGATCGAAGACGCCGCCGGACGCTACGTCGAGTTCTGCAAGAGTTCGTTCCCCTCGGAGCTCGACCTGCGCGGCATGCGCATCGTGGTCGATTGCGCCAATGGCGCGGCGTATCACACCTTGCCGCCGGTGCTCCACGAACTGGGCGCCGAGATTATTCCGATCGGGGTTTCTCCCGACGGGTTCAACATCAACGACTGTTGTGGCGCGACCGCGCCGCGGGCACTGCAACTGGCGGTCGCGGAACATAGGGCCGACGTTGGAATCGCGGTCGACGGCGACGCCGACCGCCTGCTGATGATCGACGGCAGCGGCAGGATCTATAACGGCGATGAACTGCTCTATATCATCGTTACCGACCGGATGCGCCGCGCCCGGGTGGCGGGAGCGGTCGGCACCCAGATGACCAACTTCGCGCTCGAGCAGGAATTCGGCCGGCTGGGAGTCGGTTTTGCGCGGGCCAAGGTCGGCGACCGCTACGTCCTCGAAATGATGCAGGAGCGGGGCTGGCTCTATGGCGGCGAGGGTTCCGGCCATCTGTTGTGCCTCGATTGCCACTCGACTGGCGACGGCACGATCAGTGCGCTGCAGGTGCTGGCGGCGATGCGGCGCAGCGGCAAGGATCTCGCCACACTGTGCGCGCCGCTCAAGCTCTATCCGCAGGAACTGGTCAACGTGGTCGTGCCGCGCGGCTTCGATTGGGTCAAGCACGAGGGACTGTCGCGGGTGCGCCGCGAAGTCGATGCCGAACTGGCCGGCAACGGGCGGGTGCTGGTGCGGGCCTCCGGCACCGAGCCGCTGTTGCGCCTGATGGTCGAGGCGCCCTCGGCAGCACTCGCCACGCAGTGCGCCAATCGGCTCGCCGATGCGGTGCGCGGCACGGCAAAGTGAACGAGTCGGCGTATTTCCGCTACAATTCGATCCCTCCGGGGCGTAGCTCAGCCTGGTAGAGTGCTTGCTTTGGGAGCAAGATGTCGGAGGTTCGAATCCTCTCGCCCCGACCAGAGTTGCCGGCAAGCGCCCTAGCCATGGGTGCCACGGTAGCGCGGAGACCGACCGGGAATACTGCCCGTAGCTCAGTCGGATAGAGCATCAGCCTTCTAAGCTGAGGGTCACAGGTTCGAATCCTGTCGGGCAGACCAGTTTTTCAGTGGTGGCTGTAGCTCAGTTGGTAGAGTCCTGGATTGTGATTCCAGTTGTCGCGGGTTCGAGCCCCGTCAGCCACCCCAATTACCCATAAGCATTCGCCAAGTGATTGATTCATAAGAGAATCAAGCACTTGGACGTGCGTCCGTAAAGTCGGTTGTTACACGGCCTGTTACACAAACCTTGTGGAGCAGACCATGAAAGCAATCTCTGAATGCCTGTATCAGCGCGGCAAACACGGCGTCAAGTACGTCCGCCGCCGCATCCCCGTGGCCATTCGCGCGGCTTATCCCGCCCACCAGCAGCACATCGTGCGCAGCCTGGGCACCAGCGACCTGCGAGAAGCCAAAATGCGCTGCCACGCCGAGTTGGCGCGCATCGACGCCGAGTTCGCGCACAAGCGCCAGACCCTGAACCTGCAGCGCGTCTCGCTCGCTGCTAAGCGCATCAGTACCTTGAGTGACGAGCAGCTGCACGGTATAGCGAGCTTCTGGCTGCACCAGGTGCTGGCCAGCGACGAGCAGCACCGGGGCGAGGGTCTAGACGATGAGGAGTTCGATGCGCTGGGAGGGCAGCTAACCGCTCAGCGCGCCGAGTTGGGCCGGCTGCTGGCCCAGGGGAAGCCACTGGATGTTTTCCCGGCCCTGCATGGCTTCCTGCGCCTGTGCGGGCTTGATTTCGAGCCCAGCGAAGCGGAGGCCCGGCGCGCCTGTCATGCCTTCCTAAGGGCCGTTGTGTGCGGCCTTGATCAACAGCTTGCGCGCCAGCGAGGTGACCTTGTCGATACTGCCGTCGTCGCGCCAGAGGCGCCGCACCCGCTGCATGTTGTTGCCCCGGCAAGTGCGCCGGTTGATCCCAAGGCGGTGACCTGGGATCTGGTGTTCAACACTTGGCGGGACTACGTCGATGATCGGCCCAAGTCCACGGCGATTGCGTCGCAGACACCGTGGCGCGACTTGTGCCGCTTCGCGGGCAAGAATGGGATCACCTCGCCGAAGGGCGTCACGCCGCTGCTGATGACCAAGTTCGTGGAAGAAATGCACGAACGCGAGCTGGCAGTCGATACGATAAACGAGCGTATCGGCAAAATTCGCGCGATCTACAGGATCGCCGCGGGCAAGCACATTCTTGACCTGAATCCCGCCGCGAATACGCTCGGCTTCAAAGAAAGTGGCGCGCGCAAGCGCCGCAAACGCCGCCTCCCGCTGGACGACGCTGACTTGCAGCAGCTGTTTGGGTCCCCGGTCTTCCAGGAGCACAAGCGCTCTTCGGGGCAATCCGGTGAGGGGACGTACTGGATCCCACTGCTCATGCTCTATACCGGCGCCCGCCCCGAGGAGATTGAGGGCCTGGCACTGGGGGACCTCTGCGAAGATGAACGCTTTGGCTGGTACTTCAGCATCGTGGACCGGCCGGTGGACGAGGACAACGAGCTCTTTGATGACGTCCCCGCGAGCCACCGCAGGACACTCAAGAACGCACCGTCGATTCGCCGCGTGCCGGTTGCCCAACAGCTCATCGACCTGGGGCTGCTG
>JAGXFG010000115.1 GCA_024637395.1 Burkholderiaceae bacterium
ACCACGGCGTTCGGATCACCCACATCGAGGGCAAAGCCCCCGCCCTGCAGGTGCATTACGTCGCCGGCGGCACCCGCAGGGTGGTCGAGGCGGCCACCGTGCTGCTCCATGCCGACGTGATTCCGAACATCCAGGCCAGCAAGTCGCTGCGGCTCGATCACGACTGGGATCCGGTCAGACACTGCTGGCGACCGCGGATCGACGCCTGGGGAGTCAGCAGTTGCCCGGCGATCCTGGTCGCCGGCGACGGCGCCGGCATCGCCGGTGCCAAGGACGCCGTTCGGGGCGGGACGCTGGTGGCGCTCGGACTGGCGGCGCGCCTGGGCCGCATCACCACTGACCAACGCGATTCCCTTGCGGCCCCGCTGCTGGCCGCAAGGGCCAAAGAGCGCAAGCTGCGGGCGTACTTCGACGGGTTGTTCGCAGCCCCAGAATGGACCAGGGTCCCGGCCGACGACGCTACCGTGGTCTGCCGCTGCGAGGCCATTACCGCTGGCGCGATCCGCGCGGCGGTCCGGCTCGGGGCGCACGGCCCGAACCAGGTCAAGGCCTACGTGCGAGCAGGCATGGGGCCATGCCAGGGACGGATGTGCGCCCAGAGCGTCGCCACGATCATCGCCCACGAACTGGGAATCCAGGCCGATCAGGTGCCGACCCAGCGGGTGCGGCCGCCGCTCAAGCCAGTGCACCTGGGCGATCTGGCGGCGATGGACCTCGGCGCCGATGGCTGGACCGGGCGCTCGGCCAACGAGACGCTGCTCCACGCGCCCTTTGTCGAGCCCACCGCCGTCGACCGCGCCAAGCTACACTGAGCATCCGAGCGACTGATTCGGGCTGCATGCGACGCGTGCCGGTGCCGGCCACACGCAACCGGCCAGACAGCGTTACGATAATTGTTTCCCTCCGGCGCAGGCGCAACAGACCTTTCTAAGCACGGCCTGAAGCGACGGACGTGAACGGCACGGATTCCCCGGCAGTGGATGCCACCGCAATCGGCGAGGAAAAATGAACGCTACGATCTCCCAGGCGAGGCAGGTGATTGCCGCCGAAGTGCAGGCGCTGGAAGCCATGGCCGGGCGCATTGATCACGAATTCGGGAAAGCGATCGAGATCATTTCCACCCGAAAAGGCAGGGTCGCGGTCGTTGGCATGGGCAAGTCGGGGATCATTGGGCGCAAGATCGCCGCGACCATGGCATCAACGGGGACGGGCACCTATTTTGTGCACCCGGCCGAGGCCTTTCACGGTGACTTGGGAATGATCCACACTGGAGACGTTGCGCTGATGATCTCCAACAGCGGCGAAACGGAGGAATTGATTCGTCTGGTGCCATTTCTCGAATATCAGCACAACCGCATCATCGCGATGACGGGGAAGCGGGATTCAACGCTGGGGAAACACGCAGATGCCGTGCTCGACGTTTTCGTAGAACGGGAAGCTTGCAGCAACAACCTGGCACCCACCTGCTCGACGACCGCAGCACTAGTCATGGGCGACGCGCTCGCGGTAGTGTTGTCCACGATCCGCGGTTTCCAGCCCGAGGACTTCGCACGCTTCCATCCCGGCGGCAGTCTGGGACGCCGCTTTCTCACCCGTGTGGGCGACGTGATGCACCGCGACAACCTGCCCATCTGCGAACCGCAGGAATCGTTCAGGGATGTCGTCCATACCATCAACCGCGGGCGCCTGGGTCTGGCGCTGGTTATGACTGATCGCATACTGGTCGGGATCATCACCGACGGCGACGTCCGGCGCGCGTTCGACTCGTCCAGCGACTACCGGACCATACGGGCGCGCGACGTCATGACGGCTAACCCCAAGGTGACCGCGCCCGAAGCGCGTCTCACCGATGCCGAGGATCAGATGCGTGCCCAACGCATCAGTGCCCTGGTGGTCAGGGACGGCGGCGGTACGGTGGTCGGGGTACTGCAGATGCACGATCTCACTGTTTGATGCCCGAACCATCCGCCAGCACGATAGGGGTCTTCAACCGCGGCCTGAAGCGCCTGCCGTTCCTTAGTGCATTCCTGGACGGCCAGTCGGTTCCGGTCCTGCTGATTGCCCCGTCGAGACTGGACGCCACGGTCGGGTGGGGGCGGCGCAAGTACGCGCGGCGCGCCCGACGGGTCGCGGCCGCGCGCGGATTGCCGTTTGCCTGCGCGGAAGACGGCTTTCTGCGCTCCTACGGCACGGGCGCTCATTTCCCGCCGCTTTCGCTGGTCATTGATTACCAGGGGATGTACTACGACAGCACTTGTCCTTCGGACCTGGAGAGTCTGTTGAACTCCGGGCAGGATATGTTGGCAGGGATTGCCGACGCGGTGTTGAGAGCGAGGGCGTTGATCTTCGCCGAGCGCTTGAGCAAATACAACCACGCGCCCCTGCTCGACGAAGCCATGCTGCGCCCCGATGATCGGGAGCGGGTGCTCGTCATCGACCAGACCGCCGGCGACATGAGTGTGGTGCTGGGCGGCGCCGATGCGCACACCTTCGCCGCGATGCTGAGCGCGGCCCGCACGGAAAACCCGAATAGTACCGTCTACGTCAAGACCCATCCCGAGGTCACGTCAGGCCGCAAGACCGGGTATCTGACCGAAGTCCAGGACGACGCTCGTACCGTGGTCTTGCGCCAGGAAATCAACCCGCTGAGCCTGATCGAACGGATGGATCGCGTCTACACGGTGACTTCCACGATGGGCTTCGAAGCCGTCATGGCGGGCAAGCCGGTGACCGTGCTGGGCGTGCCCTGGTACGCTGGTTGGGGCGTGACCGATGACCGCCAGCCCTGTCCCCGGCGCACTCGTCGACGATCGGCCGATGAACTGTTTGCCGCCGCGTATTTCCATTACGCACGCTATCTAAATCCGGTCACCCGCCAGCGTGGCAGCATTTTTGACGTCATCGACTGGTTGGTGCGCCAGCGCGAGATGGCGGCACGCTATCCCGGCAGGATGATCGGGGTCGGCTTCCGGCGGTGGAAAGCGAGCAATGTCGCAGCGCTGCTGTCCTTGGACCAGGCAAGAGTGATATTCGTCCCCGACGCCGCAGCGGCCCGGGCTTTGCACCCGGATTCCGCGGACTGTCTAGTCCATTGGGGCCAGGCCGTGCCCGCGGAACTGTCGCGGCTGGCCGCGAGCCGGGGCGCGCGGCTGCTGCGCATGGAAGACGGCTTTCTGCGCTCGGTTGGCCTGGGCTCGGACTTGATTCGCCCGCTGTCGGTGGTGCTCGACGAAAGGGGCATCTATTTCGACCCCGGGCAGGCTTCCGATCTGGAACACGTCCTGAGCACTGCCGAATTTTCATCGGACGAGCGCGCCCGGGCGCGCCGCGTGCGCGAATTCATCGTGCGCAACGGCGTCACCAAGTACAATCTCGAGCCGCGCCCACCAGCAACATGGCCTTCTGGCGGACGCGAAGTGGTGCTGGTTCCCGGGCAAGTGGAGGATGACGCTTCAATTCGCCTCGGCTGCAATGCGGTCAGAACAAATCTGGGCTTGCTGCAGGCCGTTCGCCAGGTGCTTCCGAACGCGTACATTGTCTACAAGCCTCATCCCGACGTGATGTCGGGGAATCGCGTCGGGAAGCTGGCGCTACCTCAGGCGCGGGAGCTTGCCGACCACGTCGAGACTCGGGTCTCGGTCGTCAACTGCATCCAGGCCTGCGACGCGGTCCATACGATGACATCCCTGGCGGGTTTCGATGCCCTGCTGCGCGACAAGCGAGTCGTGGTCTACGGCCGGCCGTTCTACGCCGGCTGGGGTCTTACCGAAGATGTCGCCACCGAAGAAGCGGGGGTGCCGCGCCGCCAGCGCCAACTCACTCTCGATGAACTCGTTGCCGGGACTCTGCTACGCTATGCCATCTATTGGGATTGGGACTTGATGGGCGCAACAACCTGCGAAGCGGTGCTGCACCAGCTGGTGGAAACACGCAACGCCCTCGAGGCCAGCGGCGACCTGGAGAAACTGCGCGTGGGGTTCTCGCGTCGCCAGTGGCGCAAGCTGCGAATTCTCGTTGGCCCCTGGGGAAGCAAAGCGTGATCCAGGGAGGCATTCAAGCATTTGCCGGACAGCGAGTTCTCCTCCTGCAGGGTCCGGTTGGACCCTTCTTTCGCCGTTTGAGCAATGATCTGCGCAGCGCAGGCGCCGAGGTTTCGAAGGTGAACTTCAACGCCGGCGACTGGTTCTGGTTTCAGCGTGGCGCGCTCAACTACCGGGGAACAATGGAGGACTGGCCCGCCTGGTTCGAGGCCCTGATCCTGCGGCTGCGCATCGATGTCGTGATGCTGTTTGGCGACTGCCGACCGGTCCACGCGGCGGCCCATGAGATCGCGTCACGATACCGGCTGGAAATCGGTGTTTTCGAAGAGGGTTATGTGCGCCCGGACTGGGTCACGCTGGAACGCTTCGGGGTCAATGGTCGTTCAAGCCTGCCACGCACACGGGATGCCTACGACAATACGCCCCCAGCGGTTCCCAGTACCGTGCCGGTCGGCAACACCTACTGGCCGATGGCCTGGTTCAGTTTTTGGTATTACGCCTTCGGCGGACTCGGCAAACCCTTGTTCCGGCACTACCGACACCACCGACCGTTGACACTGCTGGAGGCGTTTCCATGGATCCGATCGGCGTGGCGCAAGCTGTGGTACAGCTGGGTGGAACGAGGGGCACAAGCGGAACTTGCCGGCTCCCTGAGCAAACGGTATTTCCTCGTGCCGTTGCAGACCCCCACCGACAGTCAGGTCACCGTGCATGCGAGTCCGGGCGGAAATGAACACTTCATCGAAACCACCATTCGATCGTTCGCAAAGAAAGCCCCGGAAGACACCTGGCTGGTGTTGAAGCACCATCCGATGGCGCGCGGCTACACCGACCGTACCGTACTGATTCGGCGCCTGGCCAACGAGGCCGGAGTCCGAGCGCGCGTGCACTACATTCACGACCAACACCTGCCGACCCTGCTCGACAATGCCCGGGGCGTGGTGGTGCTCAACAGCACCGTGGGGCTTTCGGCGATCCACCATGGGGTCCCGACCAAGGCTTGCGGCACGGCACTCTACGATATTCCCGGACTTTGCTATCAGGGATCGCTCGACGATTTCTGGTCCGACGCTCCCGAGGCAATTCCGGATCGCAAGCTGTACCGGCGATTTCTGGGTCATGTCATTGCGCGGAGCCAGTTGAACGGCAGCTTCTACAAGCGGCTGAAGTCCCAGACTTCCGCCACCGGATTGATTTGGCGCTCGCCATTGCAGATCGTAGAGAGCGCAGAGATTGCCAGCGCCACCCAGGCCGACGTCGCGTGAGCCCCGATGCGGGGGCAAAGCCCGGGGCTACATTGCGGCGCCGGGAATGCGTTAGAAGTCGCGCGTTGAGCGCACGGCGGTGCCCGGGACCTGGACGTGCTCGAGCAACAGCCGCCCGGCATTGCGCAGATTCGACTCCTGGCTGGAGCGGCGGCCCAGCAGCAGTTGGGACAGGTTCACCCCCACACCGATGAAGGCGTGCCTGGAACGCTCGAATCCGTCGGCACGCTCCATTTTGGAAAATCCGCGCGTGTAATAGCCCGCTTGCAGTTCCAGAAAGCGCAGGGGCGTGTCGCGCAGTGCGTCGAAGCCGCCCAGCTTGAGCGCCAAAAGGTACTTCTGCCCAGCGTAGTCCGATACGGGCCGAAACCCCTTGTATCCGGAGCTCTGGTACTCCATCCGGTAGTCGACCAGATCGCGCAGCCGGGGGTTGACGGCGCGCGCGTAGGCCAGACCGGTGCCGAGCACATTCATGACGACGTCCTCCCGGGCAAAGCCATGGTCACCCGAGAATCCGTCAAAGACCTCGACGTAGAGCATGATCGCCTGCGTGGTGAGCGCAGCGCTCAGCCCAGCCCGCTCCGGCGTTCTCCCCGCGCGCACCAGGCGATCGGCGAGCACATTGGTCAGCGCGTAGCTAAAGAACGCATGGCCGAGTTTATCCGTGCCGCCCGATCCGGTCTCCGGGCCAAACCATCCCTCCGAGTTGAAGCGAAACTTGCTGCTGCCCCAATCCCAACTGGTCAACCCCAACGCGGTCACGCCCGCGAATGCCGCGCCCGACTCCCATCGGGTGGCTTTCAGGTCCTCCACCCAGGTGGACAGGCCGTAGCGCTCCTGCGCTTGGGCGGCGGCGCAGACGGCGAAGAGCAGGAGCGGCAGGAAACGTCGCTGTAGCCACCAGAAGAA
The DNA here is from genome assembly GCA_024637395.1 of Burkholderiaceae bacterium. GTDB lineage: Bacteria > Pseudomonadota > Gammaproteobacteria > Burkholderiales > Burkholderiaceae_E > JAGXFR01. Next base: position 6,215 of record JAGXFG010000115.1, read on the forward strand.
CGTTCGATCCGTCATCAAATCACCACCCTCCCCCGCGCCAACTCGGCACGAAACGCGACAACCTGCGCCACCCAATCGCCGAAGACCGGAGATTTCATCTGTGCAACTAGGTGCTCCATGTTCGACCCATTGAAGACGGCGCCAATTCTGTATTTCTCCACTATTTCAGCCAGATAGCTTCCGGACGCAGCAATGACCGGTATGCCGACTGCCAGAGCCTGAAAGAACTTGTTTGGCAGCGAAAGCCGATAGCTCAAACAATGGTGATCGACACAGCACCACATCATGCAGCGGTGCGATGAGGCCAGCAACAGCAACTCCTCTTGATAGTCCTCGTTGCCAAGATCCCACCCGCTCGCAATCGCCAGGGGCGGTACCCCGTCCAGAAAGAAACCATGTACCTTGACCCCCAGCTTTGCCGCGCCAGCTGCCAATTTGTCGAGCTGCCGCCCATTCACACCGCCACCCACATACACGATCGCAACTTGCTCCGCGTCTGCCGGGTCAGCGCGCACCTCGCACAAGGAGTCCAAGAAGTGGTCGTTGGCAACCACGCGCACGCGGTCGGCGGGAATGGCGTGAACCTGCCGATACAGGGCCGCAATGGGGGCATTGACCACTCTGATTTCATCAGCGTACTCAACCACCCGCCTCTCAACGGTTACGTCAAAGGCGGATCGCAGCCAGCTGTTCTTGCGGTTACGGTGGAACTCCACCTCGTGGGCATCGTAGACCAGCTTGGCCCTAGTGCGTCGCGACAGCTCCGCCCCAATGAGGCCGCAAAACAAGTCATGTGCATGAATCAGCCGAACTCCCGCCATCCTCGAATGCAATTGAGCCGCGACCGCCTGGGCACGAACGTAGCCGCGCACGGACCCGCGCAATCCAGTGAACCACCCCGCTGCCTGCAATCCATGGTGCCGCCGCAGCAGCCGCCACAGGTCGACCCCTCGGGCGAGCGCGCAGATCACCCGGAACAAAGCCATTGGATAGGCCAGCATCGGCAACCGGGCCGATGCAAATTCCTGGCTTCGGCAATCGATGACAACCGCTCCCTGATGCTCGGATAGCGCAGCCAATACTCTCCTATCGTGGCTGATGTCTTCATCCACCAGCACGACAACCTCGCTTCTGGGCGCTCGCTCTTGGGAACCATCAATTGGGGCCTCATCCATCCCCGGTCCCTGCGCGTTCGACAGGCCTCAGGACGGCATGAATCAGAATGAATTTCCCTTGTTCCGGGAGCAGGTAATCCGTCAATCGAGCCTCAAGTGTCAGTAGATCTCGGAGCAGTTTCGCAGGTGCATCTTCCCCGACCGTACCCTGGTTCCATTGCGGTGGGAGCATATCGACGAAGAACCTTATTCCGCGCGCGGTCACGAGCTCAAAACCAGCCGCAGTCAGAAACTCGCTTATTCTGGCAAAACTGTAGAGTTGCCGCACTCGCCCATCGGGAAATCTTGCGCTCTCCTTCTTCTCGCTTGGGTGTTCCGAATTAATGATTCCCAAGATCAATGAAGCGCCTAATTTCAATGCATTTCGTGCATTGACAAGGAAGAGCTCTGGATCACGCAAATAGTTGAACACTGCGCCCAGACAAACAGCCGCATCGAAGTTGGCCAAATGCGGCGGAAGTTCATGCAAATCAGCCTCAATCCAACACACTTCCTGACCGGGATAACGTGCGCGCCCGACCGCCAACATCTGCGGCGCAATATCCACCGCCGTCACCTGGCAATTTGTATTCAGCAAGACCGGCAGTTCGCGACCGCCGCCGCTACCCAATAGCAATACACGCGCCGACGGTGGAATCACGGCCGCCATCAAGTTCGATTCAATTTCAGTCATGAACCGTTGAATCGGATAATTGTCCCAGATATCGAAATATTTGGTTGCCAATTTGTCATTGAAATTCCGTTCGGCAGCGGCGCCGAGATCGATCTCCTCACGCTGCGCAGAGTCCTCCTCCACCGCTACTGGGAGTGACGCAAAAGCAATCCCCCCACCCGCATAGGAGTCTGCGCTCGGAAGGCCAAAATAGACAATTTCCGCTTGCACGCCCACCCGCTCGATCAGCCGCGCACCCTCAAGGCGTCCGGCGTCCCATGCCGAATTCCCGCCACGACACAAGACCGGCGCTGCCGCAGGTAGCCATGGCCCCTCGAGATTCTCGGCCACCAGGATCCCGACATCCCAAGCATGCAACTCGCTGCAACCGTTGTACAAGATAAAGAAGGAATGTTGCCCGTTTTCGCGGCACTCCATATACAAACTTGGATTGGCTTGCCCGAGGCGATCCCAGGAATCAGGTGCGGGCAAATAGATCGGTTGACCACGATTACCAGGTTTCCACGTTATCCCATCGGCCGAGTAGGCAAGATAAATGTGGAATCTGCCTTTTTCGATTCCCTCGAAGAGCATTACCCAGTGATCCAGCCAGCGCCGTACGTATGGCAATCCCATACGCTGAACACCAAATGGATGGGGTTCGAGAATCAGTTCCTTTCCGAATTGCCGCCACACTTGGCCGTCGCTCGAAGACGCCAGGGCGAAGCCACGCCGTGTATCCGGGCTGTAGTACATGCGGAAATGGTCCGGTGCCAAGCGCAGCACGCTGCCTTGCGCAGCGTAGGCACCGCACGCAAATGCCGGTGTGCGTTCGAGGGTCCAGCCCACCGTGCTGCTTCCGCGCGCGACCCCCACGCAGGTCGCACCCCCATCTCCGGTGGCCCGATCCCGTGCATTGAAGAACAAGCGCAACATTCCGGCACTGTCGGCGACCGGCTTCCCGTCCGGCTCCATCAATGGGGATGGATCGCGAATCCCGAAACGACACCAGTCAAGATCTGCCCGCAGCGGGTCTGCCCCTTGCTTGCGGAAAGTCGCTGGGCCCGCAATGCAGCGGCGCAAGGCTTCAGCGGTTGCGGTTCGCATGCGCGCTCACTCGACTCCTGGCAGCCGCACCGCGTCAGACCCGGCGCGTTGGCGCAACGCCGCGAGATAGGCGGCCAGACCGTGCGCGGCGTGCATGACGTGGCGCGGATATCGCACTTCCTGATCATCTGGTGCCGCGAGACGCGCCAGAATCACTTCGGCGATGCGCCGGGCGAGCCGCAGCCATGCGTCGCAGCGTTCGCCCTCCAGGCCGAGACGTGAAAGCAACACGAGCAACTCGCCCAACGACCAGAGCCGCGCCGGCTTCGGCAGTAATTCCAGTTGCTGGGCGCCAAAGGGCCGCAGCCATGCAATGTCGTGCCCACCATCGGCCTCGGCTCGGTCGCTGACGATGCGAATCGCATCGGAAAAGGAACCGGGACCGGCGAACTGACCCACCATTTCCGCAGCTTCCGACTCGATGGCTTGAGCACCGAATACGTCGGCAAAGGTATTGAGCAGGTAGCACTGGTGGAGAAGGTCGACCAACGGACTTTCTGGCGAATACGGCCAGCCCAGACCCGCCACCCGACGTGCGCGTATCCACTCCAGCGCCGGCACGATCTCGGCACCTGATCGGCTGGTACCTTCGCTATCGGAGATCAGCTTCAGCGTGCCATTGGCATAGGCGGCAGCGTTGTAGATCGGCTCGCGGATCCCCGGCGAGTACGCGGGCAACGTAATCCCGGTTGAGTCGACCGGAAGCGCCAACTCCCGAACCCAGGCCGCCAATCCGGCCCCGGCTCCGGCGAGTAATTTGGCGGACAACTCCAGCCGCAATCCTTGGCGCTGACAATCCCACAGCCCGCGTGCAACCACGGCCGAGCTGATCAGGTAAGGTTCGCTGGGTGGCAGTTCCCGCCAACCGAATCCCAGTCCCCAGCAATATCCGGTCTCCGAAAATCTCGACGCACTTTCTTCCAGGCGCGCGCAGGCAACATTCGCACGGTCCGCGAACTTCGTCATCGACAGCAAATTCGATCTCCGTAGCACGGCCAGGGTTGCGAGGTACTTGCCGTCGGCCATCGGGTGACAGATATCAGCTTCATTATAGGCATCGGAACCCCGCCCATCCCGGCCTTCATAAACGGCCAAAGTTGCCTCGACCGCGACGCGCAGATGGTCCGACCATGCCATCCTGACCTACCTTGCCGAACTTTGAGCTGGCTGCAATTTCCCAACTTCACTTGTCGAATAACCAAGGAAGATCTGAAATGCGTTAAGCCGCTTCACGTTCGCGACTACTTTGGCACATCGCGATTGATATGGTTCACCGCGATCCGCCAGGATGCAGGGTGCGATCGTGGCGGTCGCTGCGCAGGACACGGGCGCCGCCCACGCTTTGCAGTTGTCAGGACGACAGCGTTGATTATTACAATTGAGGAACGCATCAAGTATCACCTGGGAATTGGCGATTGCCTGTCGATTCACAAGCAGAATACCTATGTCCTTGAGCGCCTTGACTTGGTGCGGCAGATGATTTTCGATACGCTCCGCCTCGAATCGGGGGTTCGCCAGATACCTCGGATCGTCAATGCCGAAGTACCCGTAGTTCCCAGCACGAATCTCACGATCTTCTGCTTGAGCAATTGCTAGTGCTCTTTCCCGATATTTCGCATCCCCGGTGGCAGCATACATCCAAGCCACCCCCAAACCCATAATAAGATTGGTGTTACGAACATAGCGGTTCTTATCGTTTTGGTGATAGCTGTACCAATAGTAGAAACAATTCTTGCACCCCGGCACCGTCGTGCCCGAATTCCACGAATCGGCAATGGCCTTGCCGGCAAGATTTAGGAACTGAGGATCCTTTGTGGCGATACTCAACTGAGCCAGGCATGCAACGGCGTATCCCGTTTGAATCATGTACGGTGTCTCAGGTGGATTGCAGGAACCGTCACTGAAGGCATCAAGGGATCCTGCGGCATGACACTTGCTCGCCTTCTCGGTAAGTCTTTCGACATATCCCCAGCCAGAGTGCCCGTGGTCATCTTGTTTTCGCAAGACCGCCAGACGATCCCCGTCTGCCCGGGCGTGAGCGAGCTGGGTCGCTGGCTCGCCGGTGTCCGGCGCGAGAGACGCCAGGCAATCGTAGGCAACCGCCAGCGGGTCATCGTAGTCGGGACCCGGCAGTTGGGTCGGTGCCGCAGCCCGGACGGCAGTACTCAGGAGTAGAAACAGACACGCGACGCCATAGAATGTGAGCCGCTTCCCAGGATTTGCATGCATCTTCACACCTCCACAAGTGCGCTTCAATCCGCGTTCCGAAAGAGACCATGAATCATACGGCTGACCGCGCCGGCGCCAGCCAGACTGCGAACCGATACCCCTGCCGAGCGCAGGTGAATGCAGAAGGCGTCGCGGCGGCGACGCGCAGAGCAGCAGTGGCAACCCCTAAAGCCAGCAAGCCCCTGCTTTCCCAGAACAACCCACTCGACCCGGACCCCGACAGGGAACTCTCGCCTCGTCTTGCGAGTTGCGGTCCGCGCTACCAGCCAACCCAAAAAGGCAAGCGACTGATCGTCATTGCACATCGCCTTGCGAATCGAGCAAACGGCCAACGATTCGCGCGAAATCGTCACCGTAAATATGGGACTGCAAAGAATACTCGCCACCTGCCAGACACGGCAATTGTGCCCATTCATCGATACTCGCGAGCCATTTCTTCGCCACCGCTTTCAAGGAATTTCTTCCCGAATACTGGTACAACTCCGCCAAATCCACGATGTGAACGAAATGGTAACCATTATAGGATACCCCCCCGATCCTCTTCTTGAAGTTGGTCGGATAGGCGAACAGATCAACATCGTCGAATGGAATCGCGCAGTCAATATTCTCCTCAGAATTCGGCTGCAAAGAAATCGTCGCCAGTTCCATCCAACTCTCTGTCGGAATACCGGACGCGTCCGGCCGATAGCTCCCTTGGGCCAGCAGCACTTTAGCGGTGCAAACCTCGTTCACCTTCACCCGCGCCCTGAACACGTTTGGTTGAGGCTTGCTGATCAGCGACAGCAAGACGTTGAACTGCAGGAAACGTGGCCCGCTGCGTTCCAGATGATTTTGCCACCTCGACTCATTAGCTCCATCCACAACTCCGGGGAACCTTCCCTCTCGGGGAATTTCTATTTCGAATTCAAGGCATTGGGCTGCGACCTTTCGATCAAATACCATCTTGATCCGCGTATATCCGGTCAGCTGGTAGCGACTGTTCCTGCAAAACGATGCATCATACAATGGCAGAAGATATTCGACTGCGTCAAGATTGCGCTCGAGGAATTCCGCATATGGAATTTCAAGACAATCCAGCATCTTTCGGGATTGAACGATCCATCTGAGCACCGTAAGCCAACCATTCAAGGTATAGAACGCCGGCTCATGCGGATATTCCTCGACGACCCAACCATATTCCTTCTTCATCAGCACACCGGACTGGTCCGACGGAATCATGAGGCTGACGAATAATTGTCGAATAGTCTCTCCGTACTCCCCGGGCAGATGCCTCTCAAGCGCGCAGAATACCTTGATGTACCAAGCCTGCGTCAGCGCCGAGTAGAAAGCCGTCGGAACATTGGACAACCCGGTATTGGGGCTGTAGACAAAAATCAGAGCATTGCCGCGGTGCTCGGCGCGTTTTAGGGCATGACCAGCAATGACAACTGCATAATCAAGGAAGGAACGGTCGCCGCTCTTGTTGAATAAAGACAGATAGTCTGAAATAAGATAAGGCGCAAGGATCGGGTGGAATACATCCCCCAATTCAGTGCGTTTCATCGGGCAACCGACTTCATCAAAAGTCAGTTGGTAATATTCGTATACCGCTCTTCTGTGTTCAGGAATAGGCGGCGGGTTCTTGGCCGAGTTCGCGTTGCTGTTCACCCAATCCCCTTAGCACTCCGCGCATCCGCGCTTTCAAAACCACACTCGTACAATGTCGTTCTCCTGAAATCAGCATCGGAAAGATCGGCATGTTGAAAAGAGCAACGCCGCAGCTGGCAGTCACCAAAGTTCGCTGCTCGCAAATCAGATCCGTCGAAATTGCAGTTTATCAAGAGCGTAGTGCTGATATTAAATTCTGGTAAGGAGAGGTGGGAGAAATCGACTCCCGTAATTACAAGGGTGGGTCTGGAATTCAAGAGTAGATTCCCGGGTCGAACCCAGTTCCGTGGCGATCTAGTTCCCGGGCTGCGGAGCACCAACGAGAGGTGCTGAAGGATGAGAACAAAGTGCCGATTCTTGTCACTCTTGGCGATATCCCCGGTCTTCGCGGCGGCGTCGATGCGGTAGAGGGTATCTACCAGCATTTGTGCCGTGAGCGCTTTGGTGGCGTGTCCGCGAATATATTCGATCGTAATCTCTTTAAGCTCGCTGTAGACGTCTTTCGTGTTCATTTCATCTCCGCATAGAGCGCCTTGAGGCGATCCGCATAGATCTGCCAGTTGTCATTCCGTATGAATACCCGACAGTTCTCCGAAGCAACCTCCAATTCTTCTGGGGTAATCTTGTTGATCGCCGCGGCGATTTCGCGAGGGGACAGCGGATCGGGAAGGAACCATCCAATGCCGTTGGGCTCGATAATTTTTCGAAGTTCTGGGAATGGGCTTGCGATAATCGGTACGCCTGCATTGGGATATTCCCAGAGTTTATTGGGATTGCAGTACCAGTGATTCAGGCCGGTGTTTTCGTACGGAATGGCTCCAAGGCTCGCGCCAGCCGTCCAATAGGGCAACTCTGATTGCGGCACTCTCGGCACAAACCGGATGCGGGAATCCAACTCTGGAGTCTTACTCTTCAAAGCTTCCGCCACCCGCAGCAGTTCCTCCTCAAGCCTGCCCCAGCCCATAAAGACCAAGCTCCAATCCGAGTGCAAAAACTCTGCCGCAAGCAGGAGCTGGATTAGTCCCCGTTTGGGGGCGAATCCACCCTGATAGATCAGGATGCGGGTATTTCCAGCCAGTCCGGCCGCTTCGTGCAGGCGACCGTCGTATGCAAAATTTTCTGTACGCTTGGTGGCGTTCTTGATCACCACCGCTCGCGGTAGCAGTGGATACGTATTGAAATAGTACTGAGCAATGCTGTCGTTGATGGTAATAAAGGAATCCACGTCTCCGGAATGTTTCCGCAGTATCTTCGCGTTGAGCTCAGACATGTCGTCTTCCGACTGGGCAAGATGGTCGTAGATCTCGTGAGCATCAAAAATCAGCTTTGTCCCTGCCGCTTGGGCGTACTTGGCCGCGACGGGCAAAGCGCTGAGATCGTGGGCATGAACAAGATCGGGCCGCTCCTCTTCAAGCAGATCGTAGATTTGACGTTCGCGCGCGAACACCACTTTCCAGCGGCGCAAGTTGGCCTGTCTCGGTGCTCTGCCGATCCCCACCATTAGTGGCCTGGGCATGCGCCTGTGCAGGCGGGCCAGTTTCTTGATTGGGCTCCACGGCGAAGCGTCACGCGCGCTCGCTGTTGCCGCATCGGAGCTCGCGACCTTACTCTCTGCCACGCGGCGATAGGCGGAAAACTCAGCTTCATATTTGAGCAATCCGTCTGCTTCTTGCTTTCTGATCTTCCCGGAGCTTCTATTGCGTCGTTGGTAATCACGCCAGCTCCGAACGCCGAAATAGCCGACGATGGCGACGCTGGCAAGATAAATGGCATTGTCAAACGTGGCCAACGCCAACGTCTCGCTGAAGTGGTTCCGGAGCCAATCGATTGAGAATACGGCAGCAAGCACCACCGCAACGAGAGCGAAGATCTTCCAGACGTATGCCAAAAATATCGGCTGGAATGCGCTCGATTGCCATGCAGCGCGACGGATCACGACCCCATTGTCGAGCGTCTCAATCGGAACACGGTTGTTGGCGTCTTGAATGCCAATGATCACGACGTCGAAACCAGCCTCACGAACCGCCTCAGCTTCTTTCAATACCCGGGCATCGTGGGAGACAGAATTGACAACTATTTTGCAGACTTTCATTGTTGATTCGGAGGTTGACCAAGGACACGTTGAGAAGAGCCGCTCGCATCGACCAGAAGTTGAACAATCGCCTCGGCGGCCTTGCCACTGCCGTAAGGTCGGAGCTCAGTTACCGGACGACTCGAAAGGGCAGAAATTACTGCACTCACAATTGCAAGACGGTTCCCCACCACCAGTCGATTCCAACCGCTCGCGACGGTCTCGATCCACTCCGTCTCGTTGCGCATGGTGATGCATGGCACACCATAGAAGAAGGCCTCTTTCTGGACCCCGCCTGAATCGGTGAGGATTACCGAAGCAGTTTGTTCGAGCACGATCATATCCAGGAACGGCAACGGATCAATGACGATCAATTTGTCCAGATGAGCAGCGTAACCGTATTCGCCAATCAATTTGCGCGTGCGCGGATGTAGTGGCAGCACCACCGGCAGTTGCTCGGTCACACCGGCGAGCCCGGCAAGAATTTCTCCCAACTTCCCAGGATCGTCGGTATTCTCGGCCCGATGGCAGGTTGCCAGGGCGAAACCGTGGGCCGTTAGACCAAGGGTTTCGAGAATGGAACTCTGTTCACGTGCACGGTCACGATAGAAGAGGGCCACGTCGTACATGACGTCACCAACGTTGTGGACCCCCGCGGCAACCCCTTCGGCCCGAAGGTTGTTGATGGCAGCCTCGGTTGGGCAAAGTAGGAGTGAGGAAACGCGATCGGAGAGAATGCGGTTGATCTCTTCCGGCATCCGCATGTTGAACGATCGCAGGCCGGCCTCGACGTGAGCCACAGGGATATGCAATTTGGCTGCCGCCAATGCCCCGGCGAGGGTTGAATTTGTGTCCCCGTAGATCATCATCCAATCCGGCTTCTCTTCCAACAGGACGTTCTCGACGGCCTCCAACATGCGGCCGGTCATCGCCCCGTGCTGCCCGCCCGAAATCTGCAGATTGTGCTTGGGGCTGGGGATGTCGAGTTCGTCGAAAAACACCTTCGACATGTTGTCGTCGTAGTGCTGACCGGTGTGGACGAGCACTTCTTCGATCGTTCCCGCGCAGGCGGCCCGGATCACGCGCGAAACGGCGGCTGCCTTGATGAACTGCGGACGGGCGCCGACGACGGTGACCAGCTTCACGCTACGGCCTTTGCGATTGCCGCGACGATGGTCTCCTGAATCTCGGCGTTGAGGTAGGCGTGCATCGGCAGGCTCAGCACCCGGGCAGCGACCGCGTCTGCGCCTTCGAGGCCTGCCGATACGCGGCAAAACGCATGATAGGCCGGCTGCCGATGCAACGGGACCGGATAATGGACGGCGGTGGGAATTCCTGCTGTCTTCAGCCTTTCGACCACTGCCTCGCGTCTGTCAACCTGAACGGTGTACTGCCCCCACACGCAGGTTCGGCCCGGACGCACCGCCAACGCCATCACGCCGGAAACTTCCTGCAACAGGTGCCCATAGCGCTCGCCGGCACGAATGCGTTGCTCGACCTCCCAGTCGAAACTCTCCAGTTTTGCCAGCACCACCGCGCACTGCAGCGTGTCCATGCGACCACCCACGCCAATGCGAGTGTGGTGGTAGCGCCGCTCCTGCCCATGGACCCGGATCTCGCTCATGGCCTTGGCCAGGATGTCATCGTTCGTGAAGAGCGCCCCGCCGTCGCCGTAACAACCGAGCGGCTTGCTCGGGAAGAAACTGGTGCAGCCGATCGCGGAGAGGTTGCCGGATTTGCGCCCCCGGTAAGTCGCCCCAAAGCTCTGCGCGGCATCCTCGATGACCGCAATGTTGCCGTGCCGCGCGGCAATGGCGTTGATCTCATCCATGTCGGCGGTCTGGCCATAGAGCGAAACGGGGATGATCGCCTTGGTCCGCGGCGTGATGGCGGCTTCGATTCGGGTCGGGTCGATATTGCAGGTATCAATCTCGACGTCTACGAAGACGGGAACCGCGCCGAGCAAGACGATCACCTCGGCGGTCGCCACAAAGGTGAACGGCGTGGTGATGACTTCGTCGCCCGCCTTTACCCCGAGCGCCATCAATGCAATCAGGAGCGCGTCGGTACCCGAAGATACGGCGATGCAGTGCTTGGCCGCGGTGTAGGCTTCCAGCCGCTCCTCGAGTTCACGGACTTCGGGACCCATGATATAGCGGCCGTGGTCGAGAACGCGCTGAATGCGCGCATCGATCACTTCTTTCAGATCGGCGTATTGAGCCTTGAGGTCAACAAATTCCATTTCTATAGTCGCCTGCAATTCGCATCGTCAATCTGGTATCTGGCCCCGCAAGCGCAGCGCACCTGCCCCTGGCCGCGCAATTGAACCCCACAGCTGCACATCCAGCCCCGAGGCTTTGCGGGCACCCCCAGCATCAACGCATACGGAGGAACATCCCGGTTCACGACCGCCCCAGCACCAATGAAGGCGTGTTCTCCGATCGTGCTGCCACATACGATCGTGCAGTTTGCACCCAAGGTCGCCCCTTTCTTCACGAGCGTCCGGCGATATTCATTCTTTCGGTTGATTGCCGAACGCGGGTTGTAGACATTGGTGAAGACCATGCTCGGACCGCAAAACACATCGTCTTCGAGGGTAACCGCATCGTAGACGCTGACGCCGTTTTGGACCTTCACGTTGTTGCCAATGGTGACATCGTTGCCGACGAACACGTTTTGGCCCAAGGAGCAGGCCTTGCCGATCCTGGCGCCGGCGCAGATGTGGACCCAATGCCAGATGCGCGTCCCGTCGCCGATGACGGCGCCCGCGTCCACGATTGCGGTGGGGTGAACATCGATCGCCACTTCAGTACTCCAGGGGCAACGAAATGGTCCGGCCGTCGCGCGCCGAAAGATAGGCTGCGATCAGCAATTCCAGTGACTTCAGTCCTTCTCTGCCATCGGTTTCCGGTTGGGCAGCGCCACGCATCACGTCGATGACATTCCTGTAGTAGAGAGGATGGCCAAAGCCATAGATGGATGTGGTCTGATAGTTCGCCGCCTGGACTTGTTCATCGTAGTCGCGCGGTTCGTCGAATTGCCACAGCTGGATGTCATTCACGGCGACACCGCCGACGCGCACTGTGCCGCGTTCGCCCAAAATGGTGATGGAGCCTTCCAGATTCTTGGGATAGGTGAGCATGGTCACGCTCATCGAGCCCAGTGCCCCGTTGCGCCAGCGCACATTGAGCACGCCGCTGTCCTCGACTTCAATATCGCGCGTCGTGCTCATCATCGACTGGACCTTGTCGATGGGGCCGATCAACCAGTCGAGCAGGTCCACATAGTGGCTCGCCTGGTTCATGAAGGCGCCGCCGTCGAATTCCCATGTTCCGCGCCATTTTGCCTGGTCGTAGTATTGCTGCGGGCGCGTCCAGAACACGTTGAGATGAACCATGTGAATCTTTCCAAAGCGCTTCTCTGTGACCGCACGCTTGAGCAGTTGCAGGGTCGTGTTGTGGCGATTCTGCTTGACGACAAACAGGCGCACACGCGCCTCATCGCAGGCCTTGACCATCCGCACGCCGTCCTGCCAACGCGTCGCCATCGGCTTCTCGGTCATCACATGGACACCATACTTCGCCGCCAGCACCGCCTGGTCGGGGTGGATTCCGCTCGGCGTGCACAGTGCGACGAGGTCCAGCCGTTCGGTCTTGAGCATTTCCTCGAACTGGCGATAGCCGGGCACCTGGTACTTTTGCACGTGCTCAGCAAGCGTTGGTGCGTCGATCTCGCAGACGGCGGCCAATTCGATGTCCTGGGCGTGTTTCTCAATCGATTCGAAGTGGTTCTTCGAGATCCGGCCACATCCGACGATACCGAGGCGGATCTTGCGGTTGCTGATCGTGGAAAACATATTGGATTGCCGTCATCTGCGCCGGACCTCGGGTCCGGCTGGTTGAACTTTCAGGGTCACCCGGATATCACAACCCCAACACCACCTTGGCACTTACCGCAATCTGATAGATGATCTGCGTCATGTCTTTCCAGATCTGCCGCGACTTCACGTCGATCTTGGGAAGTACGAGGACGTCATCCCCGGCGCGAACCGAAACCGGTGTGGCGGCGGTGCGGAAGAACCCGGCTTCTTCGCTCACTTCGGCGAAGCTTCCGTCACGCCGTGCAACCACGATCCGCGCGGAATCGGCATTCTGGGTGTAGCCGCCGGCCCGACGGATGTAGTCGTCCAGGGTCAGCGCCGAATCGAAGGCGATGGCGTTCGGGAACAGCACTTCGCCACTCACGAGCACCAGGCCGTCGCGCGTCGGGATGCGCAAGACGTCACCATCTTCCAGTAGCAGATCACCCCGCTGGTCGGCCTGTGCGATCACGACCTGACCACTTGGTTCGATCTTCCTGGCGCGATCGACCCACTGCAGGATCAGATCGGCTTCGTCCTTGCGCAGTCGTGCCTCGTCGCTCGTACCCGAGCGGGCGGTGAGAGCCGCTGTTTCGAGACTCTGCAGAGCCGCCCTCAGCATCTGTTTCTGGCGTTCCTTGACACTCCTGCGGAACAGTTGCGGGTTATCCCGATCCGAGCGCTCCGAGTACTGAATCTTCTGCAGCAACTCCCCCATGCGGGCACCGTAGGGCAACACATACTCCTGCGCGCTCTGGTGCTCGCCTTCCACGCGCACGGTGATGCTGCCCGGTTTTTTGTCGACGACCAGCTCGAGTTCATCGCCGTCCTGCAACGGCACAAGGACCGCATCGGCGAGGCGGTAGTACTCGACGTTCCTGGCGGCACCCGTGTTGCGCACCACCCGCACATGCGTGACCGTTGCCTTAGGCTTGGCTAGCACCAACACGTCGGCGACGGTAGGCGAGCCGTCCGCGAACTCGAAGCGCTTCGCGTTTTCAGCCAGACCGTTGACTTTCACCGTGTGCTGGCGTGGCGCGACGAAGATCACGTCGCCCTCGGCGAGTTGCGTCAGGGGCATCGTGCCGTGGAGCAGGAAATCGTAGAGGTTGACCGTGGCTCGCACGTCAGCGCCTCGCTTGACCTGCACGTTGAGGAATGATCCGCGTTCAGGATCGATCCCGCCGGCCTGATCCAGATAGTGCAGCAGGCTGTCCATGCTGGTACCGTTGTAGAGTCCGGGGCGATTGACAAAGCCACTGACGAACACGCGCACCGGCTGTGCCGCGGCGAGGCTCGCATAGCTCGACACATTGGAGCGGAAAACCTTCGTGAGCGCGGATTCGACCAGGCGCTGCAGATCCTGGTTACGCACGCCGAGCACCGGTACCGGCCCGGCGTTGGGCAGGAAGATATTGCCCTGGGGATCCACGGTCAGGATCGCGTCAAATTCAAATGCGCCCCACAGCCGAATCTGAATCTGGTCCCCCACTGTCACCGCGTAGTCGGGGTTGAACTGTGTGGCGCCCTCGCGGGCGAACGCACCGGTGAAGAGATTGGCGCCAAAAGCATCGCTGTGGAGATTGGTCGCGTAATCGACCACCTGCGGGGGCGGAGGAGGTTGCGGCCGTGCTTCGGGTGCGCGCGGGGCGCTCGCTGGGCTCAGCTCGGCGCCTTGGGCACAGACGCACATCGCCAATGCCATAACCCCGAGGCCGAAAGACCGTATCAGTTTCCGAAACATAAGATCAATCCTTGTGGTCGCGCACGATGGCTGCGAGCAAATGCGCCACGCCGGCAAGCAACATGGCCACCAGGAAGAACACCAGGGTGTTGTACCAGCGCCGGGGCTCAAGCGGATATTCTGGTTTACTCGGGGCCTGAAGCACCCCGATCTTCTTGATGTTGCGGGCGGCTTCGATCCGGCCCTTCTCCAGGGCCACGAGCGCGGTATCGTAGACTTCCTGCGCAAACTTGGCGTCCATCTCGAGACGCTGGAATTCCTCGATCGTCCGATTCAGGGTCTTGCCCTTGGGCGAGACGAGTTTGGCTTGTTCCCTGGCAATCTGCACGTGCAAGGCGGCCAACTTCTGATTGAGTTGAACAATGCTTGAATGACCCGGAACGAGATAAGCGGCCAGCGCGCCGCGCTGCGTTTCCAGCTCACTCACCTGAGCCTGCAATTGGGCGACGATCTTGCCGATGTTCTCCGCCGTCGCCTGCGGCGCAGCCAGACCCTTTCGGTTCTGGTAGTCGACCATGGCCTTGCGAGTGCGCGTGGTGCGCTTGTGCATTTGCGCCACCTGTTTCTCCAGGAAGGCGACCTGGTCGTCGGCCAGGCTGTGGGCCATGCCATTGAGAAAGCGTTCGCCCTCGCGCACCAGCAGCGCGGTAATGGCATGAGCGGTCGCGGCGTCGTATCCTTCGGCCTTGATCGCGAGCACACCCGCGTAGTCGTCGAGTTCCGCGCTGACGCGCGAGAGGTAATGTCGGTGGAACCATTCAACTGGTTCGTCCTTGCGCCACATCCGCGAGAGCAGGTCGCGCCGGGGATCACTGTAGTGGCCACGCAGATCGAGCGCGGCGTCGAGTTTCCCGAGCATGTCCAGCGAGAGCAGATGGTCGCGCAGCAGCAATTCGTCGCTCCGGCTGCCGCCTGCCCCGCCGAGCAGGCTGGAAAAGTCCATGGCCTCTGTCTCTTATACACATCT
>JAGXFG010000014.1 GCA_024637395.1 Burkholderiaceae bacterium
ACGCCGTCGAGATCGCGCAGCCGCTGCCTTCGAAGGCGGCGTCCACCACCACCCCGTCCTCCAGCCGCAGGAACACCGTGACCTGGTCGCCGCACAGCGGGTTGAAGCCCTGCGCCTCCCGGTTCGCCCCCGTGGGCTTGCCGAAGTTGCGCGGGTTGCGATTGTGGTCGACGATGACCTCTTGGTAGAGTTCGCGCAGGTTTGACATCAGCCCAGCATCTCCTTGACCTGGTGGATGGCGCTGATGAGCGCGTCGACTTCAGCCCGGGTGTTGTAGAGCGCAAATGAGGCGCGCGCGGTGGCTGGCACCTTGAAGTGCTGCATGACCGGCATCGCGCAGTGGTGGCCGGCGCGCACCGCCACGCCGTACTCATCCAGGATCGTGCCGATGTCGTGCGGATGGATCCGATCGAGAACGAACGAGAGAATTCCCGCCTTCTCGGGCGCCGTGCCGATGATGCGCAGCCCCGGAATCTCGGCCGCGCGCGCGCTCGCGTAGGCCAGCAGTTCGGCCTCGTGCGCGGCGATCGCATCAAGCCCGATTGCAGCGACGAAATCGACGGCTGCCCCCAGTCCGATCACACCGGCGATGTTGGGCGTGCCGGCCTCGAACTTGTGCGGCAGCTCAGCCCAGGTGCTCTTTTCGAAGCTCACCGTGCTGATCATGTCGCCGCCGCCCTGGTAGGGCGGCATCTCTTCGAGCAAAGCCTGCTTGCCGTAGAGCACTCCGATTCCGGTCGGACCGTAGAGCTTGTGCCCGGAGAAGGCGTAGAAATCGGCGTCGAGCGCGCGCACGTCCACGCTCGCGTGCGCCACTGCCTGCGCGCCGTCGACGAGCACCGGCACTCCCTGCTGGTGGGCGAGCGCGATGACGCGCCCGATCGGGGTCACCGTGCCGAGCGCGTTAGAGATGTGCGTGATCGCCACCAGGCGGGTTCGCGGCCCCAGCAAGCGCTCGTATTCCTCAAAGAGGAATTCGCCGGCGGCCCCGATCGGCACAACGCGCAGAACGGCGCCGGTCTGGCCGCAGAGCAGTTGCCAGGGCACGATATTGGAGTGGTGCTCCATGGCGCTGATCAGGATCTCGTCGCCGGGCTGCAGGCGGCTGCGGCCGAAACTTTGCGCCACGAGGTTGATCGCCTCGGTGGTGCCACGCACGAAGACGATCTCCTGCGCGCTGGCGGCGTTGATGAACCGGCGCACGCGCTCGCGCGCCCCCTCATAGGCTGCAGTGGCGCGCTGGCTCAGCGTGTGCACGCCGCGATGAATATTGGCGTTGTCGCTTTCGTAGTACTGGGTTTGCGAGGCGATCACGGCGCGCGGCTTTTGCGTGGTCGCCGCGTTATCGAGATACACCAACCGATGGCCGCACACCTCGGTGGCGAGGATCGGAAACTCGGAGCGCACCCGCTCCAGATCGTAGCCCGCGGCCCGCGGCCTCGCCTGCAGCACCTCGGGTGCGGTGCTCATGTGTACTCCCTGATCAGGTCGCCCTCGGGCAGGCGCGCGAGTA
This sequence comes from Burkholderiaceae bacterium, assembly GCA_024637395.1. GTDB lineage: Bacteria > Pseudomonadota > Gammaproteobacteria > Burkholderiales > Burkholderiaceae_E > JAGXFR01. Next base: position 1,514 of record JAGXFG010000014.1, read on the forward strand.
GCAGGTCCTCGACGCGTGCGCGCAGCGGCGCGAGAGTGATTCGGCCGATGACGTCGTGGGCAAAGGCATAGGTCAGGAGCGCCCTCGCCAGATCTTTCGGGATGCCCCGAGAGCGCAGGTAGAAAAGCATGTCGTCGCTGAGCTGACCAACCGTCGTGCCGTGTCCGCACTTGACGTCGTCGGCGTAGATTTCGAGCTGCGGTTTGGTGTCGACCTCGGCCTCGGGCGTCAACAGCAGGTTGTGATTGGCGAGATGGGCATCGGTTTTCTGCGCCCCCTGATGGACGATGACGCGGCCGGCGAAGACGCCGCGCGACTGGTCGTCGAGGATGCCGCGGTAGAACTCGCGGCTGGTGCCGTGCGGGTGCGCGTGCTCGACGCGGGTGTGGTGGTCGAGCACTTGGCTGCCGCTGGCCAGGAAAAGTCCGTTGAGCACGCATTCGCAGCCGGTGTCGGCAAGGTGCACCGCGATTTCGGTACGCGCCAGCACCCCGCCCAGCGCCAGGGAATGAGACGCGAAGCGGCTGTCGCGCTGTTGCTGCACCTGAATCGCTGCCACGTGAAAGGCCGCGTCGCCCTCCTGCTGCAGCTTGTAGTGCTCGACCGATGCGTTGGGCGCCACGCTCACCTGAGTCACGGCGTTGGTAAAGTAGGTAGCCCGGTCGGTTCCGCTGTAGTGTTCGAGCACCGTCACCTGGGCGCCTTCCTCGGCGGCGATGATAGTGCGTGGTTGCGTGACGGCATCGGCCCTGGTGCTCAGGTACAGAAGGTGCAGGGGCGCGTCGAGCACGACGCCGCGCGGCACATGGATGAAGGCTCCGTCGGCGACAAATGCCGAATTCAGTGCCGTAAACGGCGCGGCCGTCTCGCTGCCACCCAGATACGGCTCGATCCGCGCCGGGTTCTGGGCGAGGACCTCAGCGACGTTCGCCACCGTCGCGCCGCCGGGGAGGGTGCCGATACGCGACAACGATGGCGTGAAGTGTCCGTCGAGGAACACCAGCAGGTGCTCGAAGGCGGCGCTGCCGAAGTCGAGCGCCGCAACCAGAGCTGCCGAGGCGCCAGGCCCGGGCCGTGGCGGCGACTCGAACTGGTGCCCGGCGATCGGATTGACGTTGGTGTATTTCCACTCTTCTTCGTGCGGAGACGGAAAGCCGCTGGTCGCGAACTGGTCGAGAGCGCGCCGGCGCGCGAGCGCGAGCGACGGCGTGGCGCTGCCGGGGAGCAGCGACGAGCGGCGCTCAAAATCGGCGACGAAATGATCGCGGGCCACGTCCGACATGACTCAGTCCGGCAGCGCGAGCTTGGCCGACTCGGCCTCGACCCAGGCGTAACCACGCTTCTCGAGCTCAAGCGCGAGTTCGCGGCCGGCCGACATCGCGATGCGGCCATCGACGAGCACGTGGACCCGGTCGGGCACGACATAGTCGAGCAGGCGCTGGTAATGGGTGACGAGGATCATCGCGCGTTCCGGGCTGCGCATCTCGTTGACGCCTTTGGCCACCACCCGCAGGGCGTCGATGTCCAAACCGGAGTCGGTCTCATCGAGGATCGCCAGTTTCGGCTCCAGCACCGTCATCTGGAGAATTTCGTTGCGCTTCTTCTCGCCACCCGAGAAGCCTTCGTTTACCCCGCGGTACAGAAACTGCTCGTCCATCTCGACGAGCCTGGCCTTCTCGCGCACGAGTTTGAGGAAGTCGATGGCGTCGAGTGGCGCCAGGCCGCGGTGCCGGCGCGCCGCGTTGAACGCCGCCTTGAGCAGATAGACGTTGTTTACCCCGGCGATCTCCACCGGATACTGGAACCCGAGGAAGATGCCCGCGTGGGCGCGTTCCTCGGCGGGCAGTGCCAACAGGTCGCTACCCTCGTAGAGCACCTCGCCACTGGTCACCTCGAAACTTTCGCGCCCGGCGAGCACCTGGGCCAGGGTGCTCTTGCCCGAGCCGTTGGGGCCCATGATGGCGTGCACCTCGCCGGCCTTCACCTCGAGGTTGACCCCGCGCAGGATCGGTTTGTCGCCGACCTTGACGTGGAGGTCCCTGATGCTAAGCATGGTTGAAGTCATATCCTTCCTCAGCCGACGCTGCCCTCGAGGCTGACCCCAAGCAGGTTCTGGGCCTCGACCGCGAATTCCATGGGCAGTTCCTTGAACACTTCCTTGCAGAAGCCGTTGACAATCATCGATACCGCATCCTCTGCGGAAATGCCCCGCTGCCTGCAATAGAACAACTGGTCCTCGCCGATGCGCGACGTGGAAGCCTCGTGTTCGACCTGGGCGCTCGGGTTGCGCACCTCGATGTACGGGAAGGTGTGCGCGCCGCAGCGCTCGCCCAGCAACAGCGAGTCGCACTGGGTGTAATTGCGCGCGCCTTCGGCCCCGGGCATCATCTTCACCAGGCCGCGATAGGTGTTCTGGCCATGGCCCGCCGAGATGCCCTTGGAAACGATGGTACTGCGCGTATTGCGCCCCAGGTGGATCATCTTGGTGCCGGTATCGGCCTGCTGGTAATGATTGGTCAGCGCCACCGAGTAGAACTCGCCCACCGAGTTGTCGCCGCGCAGGATCACGCTGGGGTATTTCCAGGTGATGGCCGAGCCGGTTTCGACCTGGGTCCAGGAAATGCGCGAGTTGGCACCGCGGCACATGCCGCGTTTGGTCACGAAATTGTAGATTCCGCCCTTGCCGTCCTTGTCGCCCGGATACCAGTTCTGCACCGTCGAATACTTGATGTAGGCATCATCGAGCGCGATCAATTCGACCACCGCGGCGTGCAACTGATTCTCGTCGCGCATCGGTGCGGTGCAGCCCTCGAGGTAGCTCACCGTCGCGCCTTCCTCGGCGATGATCAGGGTGCGCTCGAACTGGCCGCTGTTGCGCGCGTTGATGCGAAAGTAGGTCGAAAGCTCCATCGGGCAACGCACGCCCTTGGGGATGTAGCAAAACGACCCGTCGGTGAAGACCGCCGCGTTGAGCGCCGCGTAGAAGTTGTCTCCCGGGGGCACGACACTGCCGAGGTACTTGCGCACCAGATCCGGGTGCTCGCGGACCGCGTCGGAAAACGAACAGAAGATGATGCCCTGCTCGGCGAGCTTGGCGCGAAAAGTGGTGGCCACCGAGACGCTGTCGAACACGGCATCGACCGCCACCCCGGCGAGGATCGCGCGCTCGTGAAGCGGTACGCCGAGCTTCTCGTAGGTGCGCAGCAGTTCGGGATCAACGTCAGCCAGGCTCTGCGGCCCATCCTTGGCGAGCTTCGGCGCGGCGTAGTAGATGATGGCCTGGTAATCGATTGGCGGATACTTCGCGTGGGCCCAGTGGGGCTCGCTCATCGTCAGCCAGTGGCGGTACGCGCGCAGTCGCCACTGCAACAGGAACTCGGGTTCGTTCTTGCGCGCCGAGATCGTGCGAATGATGTCCTCGTCGAGCCCGGCCGGACGCTGGTCCTGTTCGACATCCGTTACGAAGCCGTGCTGATAGGGTTGGCTGACCAGCTCGTCGAGCTGGTTGGAGTGCGATGTCATCCTGACCCTCCTGCGCCGGCACCGGAGACGGTCGCCGCACCGGCCGGCGGGCGTTTGCCGGCAGCGAACATCACCACGGGTTGGGCTAACGACTGGGGCAAGACCATGTCCGCAAGCGTCACGTCCGCCAGCGCGCGCCTTACCGCCAGGCTGATCTTTTTCCAGTTACCGCGAATCTCACAGTCGGGCTCCAGCGCGCAGGCGCCCGGCACGCTGCTGCACTCGGTGAGTCCGGCCGGGAGACCCTCGATCGCGTCGATGATGTCAGCAATTGAGATCTGCGCCGGGGCTCGCGCCAGCGTATAACCGCCATGGGCACCGCGCTGCGCCAGGAGCAGCCCGTCGCGCGCCAGCAACTTGAGGATCTTGCTGACCGTGGGCCGGGCGATGCCAAGGCGCTCGGAAATCCTGGCGGCACTGTGCGACTCATCGGGCCAGCGCGCCAGGTAGCTGGCCACCACGGTTGCGTAGTCGGTGATTTTGGTGATGCGAAGCATGGGTCAAGGATCAGTGTTACGTCGATATAGGACTAGAT
>JAGXFG010000116.1 GCA_024637395.1 Burkholderiaceae bacterium
CCAATACCCTGCTGTGGGTCACCGACCATTGCCTGCGCAGCCACAATGACGTCAATGTCATCGTCGCGGGCAAGCAGCCTGAACTACAATGGCTGGACATGGAAGCAGCAATCAAGCACTGCACCGCTGGTCTTGGCATCTGGGAATGGGCCAGCAACGACGAAGGGGGAGATCCCGATGTGGTGATGGCCTGCTGCGGCGACGTGCCGACGCTGGAGACACTGGCGGCGGTGAAGATTCTGCGCCAGCATTTTCCGGAACTGAAAATCCGCGTCATCAATGTCGTGAATTTAATGACCCTGCAGCCGCCGAGCGAGCACCCGCACGGCATCTCAGACAAGGACTTCGACGTCCTCTTCACCAAGGACAAACCGATCATTTTTGCCTTCCACGGCTATCCCTGGTTGATACACCGTCTGACCTACCGCCGCACCAACCATGATCAGTTGCACGTACGCGGGTACAAGGAAAACGGCACCACCACCACGCCATTCGACATGGCAGTATTGAACGATCTCGACCGTTTCCACCTGGCTGGCGACGTCATCGACCGGGTGTCAAGCCTGGGTTCACGCGCCGCCTACGCCAAACAGTTCCTACGCGACAAGCTGCTCGATCACAAGGCCTACATCGAGAAACACGGTGAAGACATGCCGGAGATTCGCGACTGGAAATGGAACTGATACATGAATAAATTGAGACAAATTTGGGGCGATCTGCGATCAAGCTTTTGGTTTATGCCTTCGCTGATGGTCTTGGGCAGCGTGGTCTTGGCGACAGCGTTGACCGAAGCAGACTCTGCCTGGAGCGACCGCTGGCTGACCCGGTGGCCACGCCTGTTTGGGGCCGGGGCGGAAGGCGCACGCCAGATGTTGTCCACGCTTGCGGGTTCGATGATGACTGTTATGGGCATCACGTTCTCCATGACCCTGCTGGCGCTGGCGTTGGCGTCGGGCCAATACACTTCGCGCATCCTGCGGAACTTCATGCGCAGCCGCGTCACGCAGGTCACGCTGGGGATCTTCGCCGGTATTTTTGTCTATTGCCTGATCGTTCTGCGCTCCATTCGCGGCGGCGAAGCGGAATTTGTGCCGAGCCTGGCGGTGTTCTTCGCCTTTTTTATGGCGCTCGGTGGCGTTGTCATCCTCATTTATTTCATTCATCACATCGCCTCGTCGATCCAGGCTTCCAGCATCATCGCCTCGGTCGCGCAGGAAACCATCGCGGCCATTGATCGGCTGTTTCCGGAAAAGCCGGGGCACGGACCCGATGAAGACGAGAGCCAGGACCAGGTGCTTCAGTCTCTGGATAAGAGGACCTGGTACGCAGTGCCGGCAGCCGTGAGCGGCTACATACAGAGCGTGGACCATGATGCCCTCCTGGGCCTGGCGCGGAACAGCAAGACCATCGTGCGAATGGAGCACGGCGTCGGCGCGTTCGTTGTGCAAGATGCTGCGTTGGCATCGCTCGCCCTGACGTACCCGCCGGACCAGGAGATGATTGCTGCCCTGAACAAGGCTTACAGCATCAGCCGCCATCGCACGGTGGAACAGGACCCGTCTTTCGGTATCAGACAGATTGTGGATATGGCCTTGAAGGCCCTTTCGCCCGGGGTCAATGACACTTCAACAGCCGTGATGTGCGTGGATTATCTCACGGTGATTCTGGCTCGGCTGGCCTGTCGGCAATTCCCGCCATCACACTACTACGATGGCGAAGCGCTGCGTGTGATCTCCATCGTTCCGACCTTTGAAGGCCTGCTGGCCGAATCGTTCGACCAGATTCGGCGTAGCGCCGAAGGCAATGTCTCCATCATGGCGCGTATGCTCGGCGCCATCGATACTATCGCCAGCCTGACGGTCAGCCCGTGCCACAGACGAGCACTCAAGGAACAAGTGCAGCTTATTGCCGAGCTGGCCGATCACAGCATCGCGTCCACCCATGACCGCGCGCGGATCGAAAGGCGGCTGATGGAGGTGCGCGAAGCGCTCGAAGCTTGGCCCGCTTTGTGCGCAGGGAAAGCGCAGGCAAACTGACTATGGATCAGCGGAAGCAAACATGAAGAACAAAACCAGTGCTTCTAATCTCGGCGATGTGGTCTCGGTGCGCGGCAGCGTCGTGGATATCCATTTCGATGCGAATTTGCCACCCATCCATACCTTGCTGCACGCGATGGAAGGAGAGATTGCCATCGAGGTTTTGGCGCAACTCGACGCGCATCGCGTGAGGGGAATTGCGCTGACTCCCACCCAGGGCCTCGCCCGTGGCATGGCGGTGGAAGATTCGGGCGGACCGTTGAAGGCGCCGGTAGGCAAGCAAATTCTCTCGCGAATGTTCGATGTGTTCGGGAATGCCATTGACCGCCAGGCGGCACCGACGGACATCCAGTGGCGCACTGTGCACAACCCCCCGCCGGCGCTGGCACGGCGTTCCACCCAGTCAGAAATCTTTGAAACGGGCATCAAGCTGATCGACGTGCTCATGCCACTCGAACGCGGCGGCAAAGCCGGCCTGTTTGGTGGGGCGGGCGTGGGCAAGACGGTGTTGCTCACCGAAATCATTCACAACATGGTCGGGCAACAGGAAGGCGTGAGTATTTTTTGCGGTATCGGCGAGCGCTGCCGCGAGGGCGAGGAACTCCACCGCGACATGAAAGCAGCGGGCGTTCTGCCGAACATGGTGATGGTGTTCGGCCAGATGAACGAACCTCCGGGCGCCCGCTTTCGCGTTGGCCATGCCGCGCTGACGATGGCCGAATATTTTCGCGATGATGAACATCGCGATGTGCTGCTGCTCATCGACAATATTTTTCGTTTCATCCAGGCGGGCATGGAGGTGTCCGGCCTGATGGGGCAGATGCCGTCGCGCCTGGGTTACCAGCCGACCATGGGCACCGAGCTGGCGCAACTGGAAGAACGCATCGCCAATACCGATACCGGCGCGATTACCTCGATCCAGGCGGTGTATGTGCCGGCGGACGATTTCACCGACCCGGCGGCGGTGCATACCTTCTCGCATCTTTCCGCGTCCATCGTGCTCTCGCGCAAGCGGGCGAGCGAGGGACTTTATCCGGCCATCGATCCTTTGCAGTCCAGTTCCAAAATGGCCACGCCCGGCGTCATTGGCGAGCGGCACTATGCCATCGCGCAGGAAATCCGGCGCACGCTCGCGCAATACGCGGAACTGAAGGACATCATCGCGATGCTGGGACTGGAACAACTCTCGGCGGAGGACCGCAACGTGGTTGGCCGCGCCCGGCGGCTGGAGCGTTTTCTTACCCAGCCGTTTTTTACGACCGAGCAGTTCACCGGCATCAAGGGCAAGCTCGTCAGCCTCGACGACGCGCTGGATGGCTGTGAGCGCATCCTTCGTGACGAGTTCAAGGACATTGCGGAGAGCGCGCTTTACATGATCGGAGCGATCGACGAAGCGAAGACAAAAGCCAAAGCCCGACCCGATCCGAAACCAGAGGCGGAACTGGACCGCGCCACCAGCACGCATGAATCTTAAGATTCTCCTGCCCCACAAGATCTTCGCCGAGAAAACCGGCGTATCGCGCATCATCGCGGAGACGCCCGAAGGCGCATTCGGGCTTCTTCCCCACCGGCTCGACTGCGTGGCGGCGCTCGCACCGGGGATACTCGTTTTCGAAACCGAAGCGGAAGGTGAGGTGTACCTCGCAGTCGATGAAGGCATTCTGGTCAAGACCGGCGCCGACGTGCTGGTCTCCGTGCGCAACGCGATCGGGGGAATGGATCTCGGCCATTTGCACGAGGCGGTCAAGCAGGAGTTTCTGAATCTGGACGAGCAGGAGAAGAGCGTGCGCTCGGTCCTGGCGAAACTGGAAAGCGGATTCATGCATCGTTTCGCGGAGTTTCATCGTGAGTGAAGACAAGGAAGAAAAACCCGCGGCCGACGAAACGGCGTTCAGCCAGCAGGTGGGGGAGAAGGCGGCGCGCAAGCTCAAGGCGCAACGTCATGTGACGCAGACCGTCTGGTCGGGCCTGGGCATGATGGGCCTGGTCGGATGGTCGGTGGCGGTACCCACGCTGCTCGGTGCCGCCCTCGGACTCTGGCTCGACAAACATTATCCAGGGGGGCATTCCTGGACACTGACGTTGCTGGCGGTTGGTTTGTTTCTCGGTTGCTTCAATGCGTGGCACTGGGTGGCCAGGGAAGACAGGGAAATGCGCGAGCAAGAGGAGATTGACCATGAATGAGCCGTTGAGTATGGCGTTGGCCCTGGCAGCGGGCGTATTACTCGGAGCGTTCTTTTTCGGCGGCCTTTGGTGGACGGTTCGTCAGGGTGTTTCGTCGCGACATCCGGCGCTCGTGTTCTTCGCTAGCCTGATGTTGCGCACGGGCATCGTTGTGCTCGGGTTCTATTTCATCCTGGGGGACGATTGGCGCAGGCTGCTGGCGGGCCTGATCGGGTTCATCGTCGCGCGCCTGATCGCGCTGCGGTTCGCCCGGGAGGCGCAACGGGCGGGGCAAATAGCACCGGAGGCCGGTCATGCACCTTAGCCCTGACGCAATCATTTTCTGGCAATACGGAGCATTCAAACTCAACGCCACCATCGCTTACACCTGGGGACTGATGTTCGTGCTCGCGGTCGGTTCAAAACTCGTTACGGGCAGACTTTCCAAAGGTCTGGAACGTTCGCGCTGGCAGAATCTGCTGGAGATCGTCGTCACCGGCATCGAGAGACAAATCGAGGAGGTCGGCATGAGTCAGCCGCAGAAGTACCTCGGCTTTCTCGGCACCCTGTTCCTGTTTGTCGCGATGGCGAGCCTCTTCACCATCGTTCCCGGCTATGAGCCGCCGACCGGTTCGCTCTCGACCACCGCGGCACTGGCGATCTGTGTGTTTGTGGCGGTGCCGATGTTCGGCATCGAGGAGAGCGGGCTGGGCGAATATCTCAAAGCCTACCTGAAGCCGACGGTTTTCATGCTGCCGTTCAACATCATCAGCGAGCTTTCGCGCACCCTCGCCCTGGCCGTCCGCCTGTTCGGCAACATGATGAGCGGGACGATGATTCTCGCCATTCTGCTGACCATCACGCCCTTGGTCTTCCCGATCGCGATGAGCGCGCTCGGACTGCTGACGGGAATGGTGCAAGCCTACATCTTCAGCATCCTGGCCACGGTCTACATCGCGGCCGCCACACGGGTGCGCAAGCCCGAACCAGCGGCAGATGCAACACCTTGAAGCATGACCCACGACAACCCAAGGAAACACCATGGATAGCCTGACCATTATCGCCGTGGCGTCGATCGTCACTGCCGGCCTGACCATCGCCATCGGGGTCATCGGCCCTTCACTTGGCGAAGGTCGCGCGGTTGCAATGGCGCTGACCTCGCTGGCGCAGCAGCCCGATGCCTCGGCCACCATCACCCGGACGCTATTCGTCGGTCTGGCGATGATCGAGTCCACCGCCATCTACTGCTTCGTGGTCTCGATGATTCTGATCTTCGCCAACCCGTTCTGGAACAACGTCATCGCTAACGCAGCAGGAAAGTAAGTCATGCTGATCGACTGGTTTACCGTCGGTGCGCAAGTCCTCAACTTCCTCATTCTGGTGTGGTTGTTGAAGCATTTTCTTTACCGGCCGATTCTTGACGCCATCGACGCACGGGAGAAAAAGATTGCCAAGTCACTGGCGGACGCCGACGCGAAAGAGGCCGCAGCGCAGGAGGAGCGCGACGATTTCCAGCACAAGAACGAAGCGTTTGAAGAGCAGCGCGCCGCGCTCCTGAGCAAGGCGACGGAGGAAGCTAAAGCCGAACGTCAGCGGCTCCTGGACGAAGCGCGGCAGGCGGCCGACGCCTTGAGCGCCAAGCGCCAGGAAACGCTGAGAAACGACGCCCATAACCTGAATCAGGCCATCAGTCGCCGGGCGCAGCAGGAGGTGTTTGCCATCGCGCGCAAGGCGTTGACCGATCTCGCCGCGGTGAGCCTGGAAGAACGCCTCGCCGAGGTGTTCACCAGCCGCTTGCGAGCAATGGACGACCCATCGAAACAAGGCCTCGGTGAAGCGCTCAAGACAACCTCTGGACCAGTGCTCGTGCGCAGCGCATTCGACCTGCCAGCGGCGCAGCGCACAGCGATACAGAATGCCCTCAACGAAGCGTTCTCGTCGGACATCCCCGTCCGCTTCGAGACCGCGCCAGAGCTGATCAGCGGGATCGAACTCGCGGCCAATGGACATAAGGTGGCGTGGAGCATTGCGGATTACCTCGCGTCGCTGGAAGAAGGCGTCGCTGAGCTTATGAAAGAGAAGGACAAGTCTGAAGCCGAAGCCAAGCCTGAAACAAAGAACCCATGAGCATGAAACCCGAGAACCTCCAGGCCGTTTTAGACAGTGCGTTTTCCGGGATAAGCCAGGCGCTGAAAGACTTCACGCAGCAACTGGAGCCACGGGAAACCGGGGCGGTCAACAGTATCGCCACGGGCATCGCAAAGGTCTCCGGGCTCCCCGGCGTGGGTTTCGAGGAAGTATTGAAGTTTCCCGGTGATTTATATGGCATCGCGTTCAACGTCGATGAAGACGAAATCGGCACCGTGCTGCTGGGGGACTACTGGCACCTGCATGCCGGCGATGAAGTCGAACGCCGGGGCCACGTGGTGGACGTTCCGGTGGGGGACGGATTGATCGGACGGATCATCAATCCAATGGGCCGGCCACTGGACGGCCAGGGCCCGGTGGTTTCGGGCACACGCCTGCCAGTCGAACGCCCATCACCGCCCATCATGGACCGCGCGCCCGTGACCGTGCCCTTGCAAACCGGCATCAAGGTCATCGATGCGCTCATTCCGGTCGGGCGCGGCCAGCGCGAGTTGATTCTTGGCGACCGGCAGACCGGCAAGACCGCCGTCGCACTCGACACGATACTCAATCAACGCGACCAGAATGTGCTGTGCGTTTATTGCGCCATTGGCCAGCGCGCATCCGGCGTGGCCAAGGTGATTGCCACCCTGCGCGAACAAGGCGCGATGAATTACACCGTCGTGGTCGTCACCGAAGGCAACGATCCGCCCGGCCTCGCCTACATCGCGCCCTACGCCGCGACCAGCATCGCAGAGCATTTCATGGAGCAGGGCCGTGACGTGCTGATCGTTTATGACGACCTCACGCATCATGCGCGCGCCTATCGCGAACTGTCCTTGCTGCTGCGGCGACCGCCCGGCAGGGAAGCGTTTCCCGGCGACATCTTCTATATCCACGCACGGCTGCTGGAGCGCGCAACCCACTTGCGCCCGGAACTCGGCGGCGGGTCGCTGACCGCGCTGCCCATTATCGAAACCGAAGCGCAGGACATTTCCGCCTACATTCCAACCAACCTGATTTCCATCACCGATGGTCAGATTTACCTCTCGCCGTCGCTGTTCGAATTGGGTGTATTGCCCGCGGTCGATGTCGGTAAATCCGTTTCGCGCGTCGGCGGCAAGGCGCAGCTCGCCGCCTACCGTGCCGTGGCGGGCGACCTCAAGCTCGCCTACGCCCAGTTCGAGGAACTCGAAACCTTTTCCCGCTTCGGCGCCCGTCTTGATGAAGACACCCGCAAGATTATCGAGCACGGGCGACGCATCCGCGCCTGCCTCAAGCAGTCGCAGTTCTCCCCGGTTTCCGTGCCGGCGCAAATCGCCGTGCTGCTGGCATTGACGGCTGGACTGTTTGACGGCGTGTCGCCTGAGCAGATGAGCGATGCAGAGAATGCGGTCCGCGAGGCAGCGACGAATCTTCCAAAAGAGGTGGTCGCACGATTCGATACCGCCGATAAACTGAGCGACGAAGATCGGGGGATGGTTATCCAGATCGCCCGCAATGCGCTCGCAGATTTCTTGCCCGAGGGGGAGCCATGATGAATTTGCTCGCCCCCGAATCGCTGGCCGAGACCTACTAACCTTAAATTTGTAGCGAGTCACGCACCATCACAGCAGGAGAACACCATGCACATCCAGGTCAACACCGACCACAACATCGAAGTCCATGAGGCGCTGGCGGCGCACTTGCGCAGCACCGTGGAGGCCGCCCTGAGTCGTTTCAGCGATCACATCACACGAGTGGAGATGCACCTGAGCGACGTGAACGCCGACAAGAGCGGCCAGAACGACAAACACTGCCTGCTGGAAGCCCGCATCCAAGGCCGCCAGCCCATAGCGGTTACGCACGAGGCGGTGAGCCTGGGCCAGGCCGTGGACGGCGCCGCCGGTAAATTGGTGCGCTCGATCGAAAGCGTCCTGGGCCGTGCCGAGCGGCCCTCGGCAGCGGCGGACTGGTCCGAACCCTCCGAGCCGGAATGAGCGACTCCGCCGCGAGCCTTCGGCGCAAGATCGCCAGCGCCGGAGATCTTCAATCCGTGGTGCACACGATGAAGGCCATGGCCGCGTCGAGTATCGGGCAATACGAGAACGCGGTCCGCGCCCTGGATGATTATTATCGGACCGTGCAACTGGGCCTGGCCGCAAGTTTCCGGCAGGGCGCATCCGCCGGTGGCTCGATGCCCATAGCGCAGCAGGACGCAGGAGCAATAGGCGCGGTCGTGTTGGGCTCGGACCAGGGACTGGTCGGGCAATTCAACGAAGACATGGTGTCGTTTCTGGTGCAGACGCTGGCAAGCCTGCCAGGTGAAAAAATGGTCTGGGCGGTTGGCGAACGCATTCAGTCACGCCTTGCTGACATCGATCTGAGTTTAAGGGGCAGTTTCACACTGCCGAACTCCATTAACGCAATTACGCCGCTGGTTGGACAGATTCTGATCGAGATGGAATCGCAGCGTGAAAAGGGCGCGATCACGCAGGTTTACCTTTTTCATAACCGCCCCAAGTCCGGAGCGATTTACACCCCCGTGAGTAAACGGCTGCTGCCACTGGACGATGTATGGCGACGGGACCTGGCTGCCATCCGCTGGCCGACCAATAATTTGCCCGAGGTCATGAATGGCCGGGAGCAGACGCTGCAGGCGCTGGTTCGCGAATATCTTTTCGTTTCACTTTTCAGGGCGTGCGCCGAATCCCTGGCAAGCGAAAACGCCAGCCGCCTGGCTGCGATGCAACGCGCCGAAAAAAACATCGACGAACTGTTGGAAGATCTGAACCGGACGTTCCATCGCCTGCGCCAGAGCGGTATCGACGAGGAATTGTTCGACGTGGTCGCCGGCTTCGAGGCACTGACAGAGCCCAGCGCCAATTCGAACCCTTAGGCCTCGTTCCAATCCAGGAGCGCAGGCAGGTACCGGTGGCTACATCAGGCGCCCAAACGAGAAAAGGTCAGCAGGCGCTAACCCGCTGACCCTTGCCTTTACTGGTGCCGGTGAGAGGAGTCGAACCCCCGACCTTCGCATTACGAATGCGCTGCTCTACCAACTGAGCTACACCGGCGGAATCGGGGGCGATTGTATCAGAGGGGTGGGGTGGCCGCTCTCACGGCGAGCTCGGCGAGCAAGGTGTCGACACCCGGATAGCGCAGGCGCACGCGCAGTTCCTGCAGCAGCCGAGTGTTGTCCAGCCGGCGCGACTCGCGCATGAACGACCACATCATCGGGCTCACGCTGGAGCGCACCTGGTCGCGGGTCAGCCGCGGTGGCCTGGGCAGGTTGGCGGCGTCGGCGAGCCGATCGAACCATTCGCCCATCTTGAGGTGCGCCGAGTCGCTCGCGTGGTAAACGCGCCCGGCGCGGCCCCTGAACAGCGCCACCCACGCAATCAGCGCCAGGTCGTCGGCGTGGATGTGATTGGTGTAGCCATCCTGCTCGGCCACGATCGCCGGCAGACCGCCAGCGATGCGCGCCAGCGGCAAGCGTTCGGCGGCATAGATTCCGGGAACGCGCAGGATCATGGAGCGGGCAACTCCGCGGCGGGCCAGGGCGCGCACCTCGCGCTCGGCAGCGACGCGGCTGCGTGCCCGGTCGCTGGCCGGGGCTACCGGCCGGCTCTCGTCGATCAGCGCCCCGCCGCAGTCGCCGTAGACGCCGCTGGTGCTCGCGTAGACGAGCTTTGGTGTCCAGCTGCCCTGATAGATTGTCGGCGCGCCACGGGTGCGCTGGCGCGCCGCCACGGCTGCCAGTGCTGCCGCGAATCCGCGCATGCAACGGTCTTGTTCGCCTGGGCCGGGGGGCGGCGCGAGGTACACCACGTGCCGCCCCAGGGAGGCCAGTCGGGCGCGGTCACGCGCTATCTCGAGGTCGCAGTTGAGCGGCCGCGCGCCCAGGGCACGGATTGCCGCGAGCTGGGAGTCGCGGCGCGCGCTCGCCACCACGCCGATGCGATCGCCGTGACGCGCGAACTGACCGGCGATCAGGCGCAGCCCGACATCGCCACAACCGGCGATGACCAGCCGCAGCCGCCGGAAGCGGCGCGGCAGGGACTTGTTGCAGTTCGGTGCAAGCATGGGGCGATAATGCGCGAAATCAGGAAATCGAGCAGGAAATCCATGTCATGAGCGCGTCCGATAACTTTACCGTCGAACTCACACCGAGCGGCACGCGCTTTGACGCCAGTGCCGAAGAGACCATTCTGGAAGCCGGCTTGCGCCAGCATCTGGTGTTGCCCTACGGGTGCCGCGATGGTGCCTGCGGCACCTGCAAGGCCAAGGTGATCAAGGGTACGGTGGAGCAGGATACGCATTCGCAGAACGCGCTGAGCGCCGACGAAGCGGCGCAGGGCTACGCGTTGCTATGCCGCTCACAGGCGCGCTCCGACCTGGTGGTGCAGGCGCGGGCGCTGGAGCGTGCCGCCGATATTCCGGTGCGCAAGCTGCCGAGTCGCATCGCCAGCATCGAACGGCCCGCGCCCGACGTGGCAGTGTTGCAGCTGCAGCTGCCGGCCAATGAGCGGCTGCTGTTTCTTGCCGGGCAGCACATCGAGCTGATTCTCAGGGACGGCACTCGCCGCCAGTACTCGCTGGCGGTGGCGCCGGAGAATGCCGAGCGGCTCGAACTGCACATCCGGCATCTGCCGGGCGGGCGTTTTACCGATGCTCTCTTCGGCATCACCGAACCGGCGGTGCGCGAGCGCGACGTGCTGCGTTTCGAGGGGCCACTGGGCACCTTTTTTTTGCGCGAGAACAGCGACCGTCCCATAGTGCTAGTTGCCAGCGGCACCGGTTTCGCGCCGATCAAGGCGATCATCGAGCACTGCGAGGTCGCGCAGATCAGACGGCCGATGACGCTTTATTGGGGCGGCCGCCGGCCCGCCGACCTGTACATGGATGGCCTTTGTCGCCAGTGGGCGGAACTGATTCCGGGATTCCGCTATGTCCCGGTAGTCTCGGACGCGCTGGCCGACGACCATTGGCGCGGTCGCACCGGCTTCGTGCACCGGGCGGTGATGGAGGACCTCCCCGATCTTTCAGGACATCAGGTCTATGCTTGTGGGGCGCCGGTGGTGATCAATGCGGCGCGGCGCGACTTCATCGCCTCATGCGCCTTGCCAGAGACCGAGTTCTACGCCGATTCGTTTACCAGTGCTGCCGACACCGGCGCCATCCGACCCTAATTTGAGTGGAGATCATCATGACAGATCATGACAGCGAAAAGACGCCTTTGGAGGAATTGCAGGACACGCTCGCGCGCCTCAAGGAGATGGAGCACTACTCCCAGGGAAATATCGAGAAACTGGCAACGCTTTGGCTAACCGTGAGCGAGAACAAGTCCCAAAAGCAGTACGAAGCGGGGGTCGGCCGGGTACTCACGGAGCAGAACCGCTTCCAGGAGGCAATTGTCGCCCTCATCGAGGATTTCGAGAAAGAGGCGGCGCGCCTGCGCGCCGAAGAGGAGAAGGCCGCCGCCGGGTCGGCCGGCGAGCAGTAGTCGCGCCGCGGCCGCGGCACCGATCGCGACAACGCAGTCCGGGTAGCGCGGGACGGCAGGGCGACGGTGCTTCGCGAATGCCTGTCAGGCCTCCGCTTCGCCGAGGTAGGCGGCGCGCACCCGCGGGTCGGCGAGCATCTTCTTGGCCTCGCCGGTGATCGTCACCAGGCCGGATTCCATCACGTATGCGCGATCGGCCGATTCCAGCGCGAGGCGGGCGTTCTGCTCGACCAGCAGCATGGTCGTGCCCTCAGCGGAAATGGCACGGACCACTTCGAAGACCTTCTCGACGAGCAGTGGCGACAGACCCATCGAGGGTTCGTCGAGCAGTAGCAGACGCGGTCGCGACATCAGCGCCCGGGCCATCGCGAGCATCTGTTGCTCGCCGCCCGAGAGCGTCCCGGCCATCTGCGTGGCCCGCTCCTTGAGGCGCGGGAAGATCCCAAACATCTTCTCGAGATCCGCGGCGATATCGGCCTTGTCGTTGCGCGAGAAAGCGCCCATCTGCAGGTTCTCGGTGATCGACATGCGCGCGAAGACCCCGCGTCCCTCCGGTACCATCGCCAGGCCGCGGGCAGCCAGCGTATAGGCGCCAGCCGAGCCGATCGACACGCCGTCATAGACGACGCTGCCCGCGGCCATCGGCAGCATGCCGGTAATGGCCTTGAGCGTCGAGGTCTTGCCGGCCCCATTGGCACCGATCAGTGCCACCAGTTCACCCCTGTTTACTTCGAGGTCAACGCCCTTGACGGCCTGGATTCCGCCGTAGGCGACGCGCAGGCCGGTGACCGTCAGCAGTGCATCAGGCATGTCCGGCTCCCAGATAAGCTTCGATCACGGCCTTGTTGCTGCGCACATCGGCGGGCAGGCCTTCGGCGATCTGCTTGCCGTAGTCAAGCACCGTGACGCGGTCGCACAGTCCCATGACCAGTTTGACGTCGTGTTCGATCAGCAGGATGGTCTTGCCGTCGTCGCAAATGTGCCTGAGCAACTCGCGCAGCGACATCTTCTCGGTGGCATTCATGCCGGCCGCCGGTTCGTCCAGTGCCAGCAGCTTGGGGTCGGTCGCCAGGGCGCGGGCGATTTCAAGCCGGCGCTGGTCGCCGTACGACAGCGTGCGCGCCTGGTAATCGCAGAATTGCGACAGCCCGACATATTCCATCAGTTCCCGCGAACGCGCCAGGATCGCTTCTTCCTCGTGCCGTTGGCTGGCGGTCTTGAAGACGGCGCCGATCAACCCGGCCTTGGCGCGCACGTGCCGGCCGACCATGACGTTTTCCAGCGCGGTCATGTTGTTGAAAAGCCTGATGTTCTGGAAGGTGCGGGCGATGCCGGCCTCGGCAACCTTGTGGACTTCGCTCGGGCTGAACGGCTGGCCGTCGAGCACGAAGCTGCCCGAGTCGGGGGTATAGAGACCGGTGATGACGTTGAAGAAGGTCGTCTTGCCGGCGCCGTTGGGACCGATCAATCCGTAGATCTGGCCCCGTTCGATGTCGACGCTGATGTCCGATAGGGCCTGCAAGCCCCCGAAGCGCTTGTTGACGCCCTTGACGGAGAGCAGCAGGTCGCGTTCTTCGCTCATTGTTGGCTTCCTCTCAGGCCTTGGTTGGGCCAGTTACCGCCGGCACTGGCTTGCCACCAGGACTGGTCTTGGCGCCGTGCTTGGGAGCAGGCCAGAGGCCCTCGGGTCGATACAGCATCATCAGCACCATCGCAACGCCAAAGAGCAGCATCCGCAGCGCCTCCGGCGGCACGACCTCGAAGCCGAAGATCGCTTGCTGGGTGGGGCCCGCGACGTAGCGCAGGACCTCCGGGATCGCGTAAAGCAGGATGGCGCCGAGGATCACGCCGGGGACATGGCCCATGCCACCCAGCACCACCATCGATACGATGATCACCGACTCCATCAGGATGAAGCTCTCGGGCGAGACGAAGCCCTGGAAGGAAGCGAACATCGCCCCCGATATCCCGCCGAACGACGCGCCCATCGCAAATGCCATCAGTTTCAGGTTGCGGACGTTGATGCCCATCGCCTTGGCGGCGGTCTCGTCCTCGCGAATCGCCATCCAGGCGCGGCCGATGCGCGATTTCTGCAACCTGATAGAGACGATGATCACCAGGATCGCGAGCACGAGGAACAGGTAGTAGTACAACTGCACCGAGTGGAAGGTGAAGCCTAAGATTTCAAACGACTTCGATAGCGGCTGGCCGGCAATCGTGATCGGGTCGATGCCGCCGATGCCCTGTGGTCCGGCGGTGATGTTGTAGGGCGCATTCAGGTTGTTCAGGAAGATGCGCACAATCTCCCCGAAGCCCAGGGTGACAATCGCTAGGTAATCACCGCGCAGGCGCAGCACCGGGTAGCCGAGCAGGATCCCGAAGGTTGCGGCCAGCGTTGCGCACAGCGGAACGATGATCCAGAACGCGGTGTGCAGCCCGTCGGGGAACATCATCCTGAACCACTCGAAGTTCTCGGAAAGATGGGGCGAATTCAGCAGCGCGTACAAGTAGGCGCCCACGGCATAGAACGCCACGTAGCCGAGGTCGAGCAGGCCGGCATAGCCGACCACGATGTTCAGGCCGAGCGCGAGCATGATGTAGAGCAGGGCGAAGTCGAGCATCCGCACCCAGCCGTCGCCGGCAATTCCGACCAACAGCGGCAGCAGGATCATCGCGACGGCAAACACCGCCGTGGCCAGGTAAGCGGCCTTGGGGTTGCCGGCCAGTCCGGGAAATAGATTGTTCATTGTCTGGTCTCCGCGCCTGTCATGCCCGATCAGCGACCCGCTCGCCCATCAGTCCGGAGGGCCGGAACACGAGGACGATGATCAGCACCACGAACGCGAAAATGTCCTGGTAGTGGCTGCCCAGGAAACCGCCAGTTAGCTGCCCGATGTAGCCGGCGCCGAGGCTTTCGATCAGCCCCAGCAGCATTCCGCCGAGCATTGCACCCGCGATGTTCCCGATGCCGCCCAGCACCGCAGCGGTGAACGCCTTGAGGCCGGGCAGGAAGCCCATGTAGAACTGCGCGATGTTGTAGTTCATCGCCACCAGAATGCCGGCCACCGCGGCCAGTGCCGCGCCAATCGCAAATGTCGCCGAGATCACCCGGTTGGAATTGACTCCCATCAGCTCCGCGATGCGGGGGTTTTCGGCGGTGGCGCGCATCGCACGGCCAAGCTTGGTGCGATTCACCAGCAACAGCAGGCCGCTCATCATGAAGGCCGAGACCACCAGGATCAGCAGTTGCTTGGGAGCCAGAACCGCGCCGAAAATCGGAATCGGATCGGTCGGCAGGAGATCAGGGAAGACGATCGGATTCGGCTTCCAGATGATCATCGCAACCGTTTGCAGCGTGATCGACAGCCCGATTGCGGTGATCAGCGGGGAGAGCCGCGGGGCGTTGCGCAACGGACGGTAGGCAAGACGCTCCATCGCCATAGAGAGCAGCACGCACACCGGTATCGCAACCGCGACCGCGATCAAGAGCAAGAGCGGACCGGGAAGCCCATAGGGGGCCAGGGCATTGATGGCGCTCAGGCCGACCATCGCCCCCATCATCAGCACCTCGCCGTGGGCGAAGTTGATCAGTTGCAGGATCCCGTAGACCATGGTGTAGCCGAGTGCTATCAGGGCATAGACGCTGCCCAGAACCAGTCCGTTGAGAATCTGCTGCAACAGAATGTCGTAGTTGAACAAGTCTGGTCCCCTCCGTTCCCGTCGGGCTCTTAGCCGTCGAGGCAACTGGTTCGTCTCACGTATGGTGTTCTTGCACCGCTTTCGAACCGACCCTGCCCAACGAGGCCCGGCAGGGGCATGCGGCCAAGCTCGGTCCAGGCTGTCTTGTCAGGCTGAAGTGTCCTGCAGACAATGCGTGTGGCGTGAATTCTAGCCAAAAACAACGGGGGCCGTAAAAAAAATGCCCCGGGGCTACCGGGGCAAACCAGCCAGGGAGTTGTGAACCGCGCTCCAACCGCGATGGCAGAGCCTGGTTCTCGGGGTTGAATCTAGCTCTGCCCCGGGCTGTCCGGAAGCCGGTTCGGCCGTGCGGTCATTAACGCTCGATGAACGGTAGTCGAGAGGGCGAAGTCGGGCCGCCGGGGACCATCGGGGCTGGGCTGTTGGCGTGTCAAACAGAAAAAAGGGCGCCATCTGGCGCCCCGGGGTGGTGTTGCGACGTGCGCTCAGCGCCCGCCCGCCATCAGGTTCATTTGAGCGACATAATCCATTTGGCCAGCGTGGCGGCCTCGGCATCGCTGACCTGGGGATTGGCTGGCATCGGGATCTGACCCCAGACCCCGGATCCGCCGGCGCGGATCTTCTTCGCCAGCTTGTCAGCCGCGCCCTTGTCGGACGCATATTTCTTGGCGACGTCCTTGTATGCCGGACCGACGAGCTTGCTCTCGATGGTGTGGCAGGCGAAACAGTTCTTGGCCTTGGCGAGATTGGCATCGGCCAGGGCGACCCCGGACGCAAGCGTCAAGGAGATTGCGCATGCTAGGGAAATTGAATTTCGCATCGTTGGCTTCCTTTTCTTCGTTGATCAGTCAAATTGGTCTGTTGTCGCAACCTGAGCCCTAAACGTTCCCTGCTGCTATTGGGTTGACCGGGTCGGCCCGGCCGTTGGGGAGCCCAAACCCTACCGCCTGGCACCCAACCCGGCTGCCGGCAACTTACCCCATAGGATAATCCGTTCAGCCCGCTTCATTCTGAAGCGGCCCGGACAGGAGCTTCGAGAACAATGTATATGGTCTGGATCGGGGCGCTGCTGGTGGCGCTCAAATGGTTTGAAATTGGTCCGATTGCCGACCTCAGCTGGTACTGGGTGCTGTCGCCGCTCGCGCTCGCCTTCGTGTGGTTTGAAGTCTTCGAAAAGCTCTTCCTGGCGCGGCTTCACTCCGCCGGAACCGCCGAAGACGGCACCCGGCGGAGCCGCCGGTTCGGGCGCTAGAACTCATCGGTGACCGCACCACGGCTTGCACTGCCAGCGAGCCGGGTAAATTCCGCCAGTACCCCGCGGTTATGCTTGGGTGCCGGTTGCTGCCAGACCTTGCGCCGGGCCGCCAGTTCTTCGTCGGCGACGTTGAGCTGCAGCAGCAACTCGCGGGCGTCGATGGTGATCGAATCACCTTCCTCGACCAGGGCAATCGTGCCGCCTACCGCAGCCTCAGGAGCGACATGGCCGACGACCATGCCCCAGGTCCCGCCCGAAAAACGGCCGTCGGTAATCAGCCCGACTGATTCGCCCAGGCCGGCGCCGATGATCGCCGAGGTTGGTGCCAGCATCTCAGGCATCCCCGGTGCGCCGCGCGGACCAAGATAACGCAGGACCATGACGTCGCCGGCCTTGATGGCGCCATCGAGGATGGCCTTCAGCGCCGATTGTTCATCGTTGAATACCCGTGCCGGGCCCGTGATCACGGGATTCTTCAGGCCGGTGATCTTGGCGACGCTGCCTTCCGGCGAGAGGTTGCCCTTGAGGATCGCCAGGTGCCCGGCGCTATAGAGCGGATTGTCGATGGCGTGGATGACGTCCTGGTCGGCGCGCGGGGAATCAGGTACGGCGGCGAGCTCCTCGCCCAGGGTGCGGCCGGTGATCGTCATGCAACTGCCGTCGACCAGTCCGGCCACCAGCAGCATTTTCAGGACCTGGGGGATGCCCCCCGCCCGGTGCAGGTCGGTGGCCAGATAGCGTCCCGACGGCTTCATGTCGCACAGCACCGGGACCTTCTTGCGGACCCGCTCGAAGTCGTCGATCGACCACTCGACTCCCGCCGCATGGGCAATCGCCAGGTAATGAAGCACGGCGTTGGTCGAGCCGCCGATTGCCATTATCAGGGCGGCAGCGTTTTCGATCGCGGCGCGGGTGACGATCTTGTCGGGGGTGAGGTTGGCGCGCACCGCCGCCAGCAGGACCTTGGCGGATTCCTCTGCCGAGACCCGCTTCTCATCGTCGGGATTGGCCATGGTCGACGAACCCAGCAGGCTCATCCCCAGTGCCTCGAACGAGGACGACATGGTATTGGCGGTGTACATGCCGCCGCACGAACCGGTGCCGGGAATCGCGTTGTGTTCGATTCCGGAGAAATCGTCCTCGCTCATCCGGCCATGCGAGAACTCGCCGACCGCCTCGAACACCGAAACGATGTTGAGGTCCTTGCCCTTCCAGTGGCCGGCCTTGATCGTGCCGCCGTAAACGAAAATTCCCGGCACGTTGGCGCGCAGGATGCCCATCATGCCGCCGGGCATGTTCTTGTCGCAGCCGCCGACCACCATCACCCCGTCCATCCACTGGCCCATCACTGCGGTCTCGATGCAATCGGCGATGACCTTGCGGCTGATCAGCGAGTAGTTCATGCCCTCGGTGCCCATCGACATCCCGTCCGAGATGGTGGGCGTGCCAAATACCTGGGGGTTGCCGCCGGCGGCACTAATCGCGGCGACGGCCGCGTCGGCGAGCGGCTGCAGCCCGGAATTGCAGGGCGTAATCGTGCTGTGGCCATTGGCGACACCGACCATCGGCTTGTCGAAGTCGCTGTCCTGGTAGCCCATGCCGTAGTACATGGAGCGGTTGGGGGCGCGGGCGACGCCCTGGGTAATGTTGCGTGAACGGCGGTTGGATGCCATCTGTGAATCCTCTGTTGTTGGGCGTGGGGTGACGCGCTGTTTTTGGCGCGGGTGCACGCTTGGGGGTGAGAGCGATATTACGACAGATCGGGCCCCAACCGCCCGGTCTCGCCCTCGGCCGAGGGCGGGTAGAATCGCAGCAAGCATTGCCGCAACGCCGTATCCAGCGAGGAACAGCAACGATGTTCGTGCATCCCCAGTTCGACCCCATCGCCATCAGCATTGGTCCGTTGGCCGTGCGCTGGTATGGGTTGATGTACCTGTTGGCTTTCGCGGGCTTCTATCTGTTGGGCCGCTACCGGTTGGGGCGGGACCATTTCTCGCGCGACAGCGGACTCGTCGCCGCCGAGCATGAAGACCTGTTGTTCTGGGGCGCAATCGGAGTCGTGCTGGGCGGGCGCCTGGGGTACTCGATCTTCTATCAGCCCGGTTACTACCTGTCACATCCGCTGCAGGTGCTCGAGTTGTGGAAGGGAGGGATGTCATTCCACGGCGGATTGCTGGGAGTCCTGCTGGCGAGCGCGATCTTCTGCGCCCGGCGGGGCAAGAATTTCCTCAGGGTGATGGATTTCGTGGCGCCGCTCGTGCCGCTGGGCCTGGCTGCCGGGCGCATGGGAAACTTCATCAACGGCGAACTCTGGGGCCGCCCGACCGATTTGCCGTGGGGCGTTGTGTTTCCCCAGGCCGGCGATGCGCTCGCCCGGCATCCGTCCCAGCTCTATGAATTTGCCGGCGAAGGCTTGCTGCTGTTCGCGCTGCTATGGTGGTATTCGTCGCGCCCCCGTGGCGTGGGAGCGGTGTCGGGAATGTTTCTGATCGGCTACGCGGTGATGAGGTTCCTCGCGGAATTCGGCCGCCAGCCAGACGCGTTCCTGGGTTTTGTGGTGGAAGGCTTGACCATGGGACAGATTCTCAGCCTGCCGATGGCGGCGGCCGGAATCTGGTTGCTGGTACGAGCCAAGCGGAGTTGATCATGTTCGAACGAATTCTCGAGGTCCGTAACAAGGTCGCGCAGCAGAGCGAATTGCGCCGGCTGCTCAAGGATTGCCGCAAGCTGTTGGGCGAGCGCGGTGAGGCCAACAGCGCGGTCATCGCCGCGCGGGTCCTGGAACACTACGGCAAGCTCTCCGATGAAACGTCTTCGGGTTTCTTCGAAATGCTCGCGGCCGAGTTCGACCCCGATCCCGGTCGGCTGGTCGAACTTGCGCTGAGCTATCAGGCCACCCGTTCGCCGCATGACCTGGTGAAGCTGTTCCATGCCGTCGAGTCCCCCCGCCAGGAGTTGTTGCGGCGGCTCAACCGCGCCCACGGCGCCACCGCAGCGATCGTGGCGATGCGGGCGCGTCTGCTCGAGCGTCTGCGCTCTGATCCGGTGCTGGTCGCGGTCGATGACGACTTCTCGCACCTGCTCTCGTCCTGGTTCAACCCCGGTTTTCTCAGGCTGGTGCAGGTCGACTGGAGTTCGCCGGCGCTGCTGCTCGAAAAGCTCGTGATGCACGAGGCGGTGCACCAGATCGACGGCTGGAAGGACCTGCGGCGGCGGCTCGAGCCGGATCGGCGCTGCTTCGCGTTCTTTCACCCGACCCTGCCCGATGAACCGCTGATCTTCGTCGAGGTGGCGCTGGTACCGGAGATTCCCGCCGGGATCGGGCCGCTGATCGATCGTGACGCAGCCACGGTCGACGATGAGCGCTCCTTCAAGGTGGCGGTGTTCTATTCGATCTCCAATTGCCAGGCCGGATTGCGGGGCGTGAATCTGGGCAATTTCCTGATCAAGCAGGTGGCGCAGGAACTCCACCGGCAAATCCCCGGAATCAAGACCTTCTGCACCCTTTCGCCCATTCCCGGTTTCGCGCGGTGGCTGGCGAAACTCGAGCAGATCGAATCTGCCGAACTCAAGCCGGCGGCGGCCAGGCGTCTCAACGATGCCCTGGGCGGTCTGCGTTCGCGCTACGGCAACGATCCCGCCAAGTGGGTGCGCGCTACGCCACCGGCGGCAGTGCCGGCGGAGATCGTCGAGGAGTCCGACGATCCTGATGAGCAGCGCCGGATCAGGCGGGAGCAGAAGGCGCTGGAACGGCAGGAGAAGGCCCAGCAGAAGGCCCGGCAGGCCCGTCTCGAAGAGGACAACGACGCGCTCAGCCGGCTGTGCGCGTTCTATCTCTGCAACTTGGGCTCGGGCGAGATCAATGGTTCCGATCCGGTAGCCCGTTTCCACCTCAACAACGGCGCGCGGCTCGAGCGCATCAACCCGCGCGCCGACCTGTCGCGCAAGGGCCGGACCGAGTCGTGTGGCTTCATGGTCAACTACCTCTACGACCTCGATGAGGTCGAGGAGAACCATGAAAAATTCGTCGCCGGCGAAGTGCGGGCATCGCGCGCGGTGCGGGCGCTACTGTGAGTATTGACCTATGAAGAGCGCGGCAGTTAACGACAACCTGTTCGCGGTGCTCGAGCGCCGTTTCCCGCGCCAGCTCGAGAGCTGTTGCCTCGAGACGCCCGAGGGACTGCACTACAGCTGGCGCGATCTGCTTCATGCCAGCGCCAGGCTGGCCAACCTGATGAAAGCGCTGGGCCTGCGCCCTGGCGCCAGGGTGGCGGTGCAGGTCGAGAAGTCTCCCGAAGCCCTGATGCTCTACCTGGCCAGCCTGCGCGCGGGGATGATTTTTCTGCCGCTCAACACCGCCTATCAGGCCGGCGAAATCGACTATTTCATCGGCAACGCCAAGCCCGATCTGGTGGTGTGCTCGGCAGAGAGGCTGGCCTGGGTCGAGCCGATCGCCCGGCACCACGGCGTCAGGCATGTTCACACCCTGGGTGCGAATCGTGACGGCACGCTGCTTGCCGCCGCCGCGGCGCATGCAGACGAGTTTCGGACAGTGCGCCGCAGCCCGGCGGATCTGGCGGCAATTCTCTACACCTCGGGAACCACCGGGCGCAGCAAGGGCGCGATGCTCTCGCACGGCAACCTCGCCAGCAACGCGCGCA
This sequence comes from Burkholderiaceae bacterium, assembly GCA_024637395.1. Classification (GTDB taxonomy): domain Bacteria; phylum Pseudomonadota; class Gammaproteobacteria; order Burkholderiales; family Burkholderiaceae_E; genus JAGXFR01. The sequence goes on from JAGXFG010000116.1 coordinate 21,427, forward strand.
CGCTGCATCGCTACTGGGGCTGGCGCGGCGGTGACGTGCTGCTGCATGCGCTGCCGATCTTTCATGTCCACGGGCTGTTCGTGGCGACCCACGGGGCACTCTACAACGGCAGCAAGATGATCTGGTTGGCGCGTTTTGACCCCGCCGAGGTGGTCCGCCAATTGCCGCGTGCCACGGTATTCATGGGCGTGCCGACGATGTACGTGCGGTTGCTCGACCAAGCCGGTTTCGATCGCAATGCCTGTGCCGGCATGCGCTTGTTCATCTCGGGCTCGGCGCCGCTGCGCACCGAGACCTTCGAAGACTTCGAGCGCCGCGTCGGCATGCGCATCCTGGAGCGCTACGGGATGAGCGAGACGATCATGCTCACCTCGAATCCCTGCGACGGCGAGCGCATTGCCGGCACCGTCGGGAAGCCTTTGCCGGGCGTGCAGTTGCGCATCGTCGACGATGCCGACAAGCCCTGCGGGCCGGGCGAGACCGGCGGGATCCAGGTGCGTGGGCCCAACGTCTTCCGGGGCTATTGGCGCATGCCGGCCAAGACCCGCAGCGAATTCACCGCGGACGGTTACTTCCGCACCGGCGACGTGGGCCAGTTCGACGCCAACGGCTACGTGCGCATCGTGGGCCGCAACAAGGACCTGATCATCACCGGCGGCTACAACGTCTATCCCAAGGAAATCGAGACGGTCATCGACGAATTGCCGGGCGTATTGGAGTCGGCGGTCATCGGCTTGCCGGACCGCGACTTTGGCGAGGCGGTAGCAGCGGTGGTGGTGGCTCGTCCCGGGACGACGCTCGAGGCGCAGGACCTGATCGCTACCTTGCGCGCGCGAATTGCCGGCTACAAGGTGCCGCGGCGAATCTTCATCGTGCCCGAATTGCCCCGCAATGCCATGGGCAAGGTGCAGAAGAACATCCTGCGCGACAGCTACCGGCAGTAACTCAGCGCGCCGGCAACCGAGTGGTGATCACGGCCCACTCTGCGGCCGTGACCGGGGTTATCGAGAGCCGGTTGCCGCGCCGGAGCACCGCCATTTCCGCCAGCTCGGGCTGGGCGCGCAACTGCGCAATCGGCACCAGCGGCGTGCGCCGGATTGCCCGGACGTCGACCAGCACCCAGCGCGGCGCGTCAGGCTTGGCGGCAGCATCGTAATAGTGCGAAGCGGGGTCGAACTGGGTCGGGTCGGGGTAGGGGGCAGAAGCAACCTCGGCAATCCCGACTATGCCCGGCTCCGCGCAACTCGAGTGGTAGAACAGCACCCCGTCGCCGACTCGCATGGCGTCGCGCATGAAGTTGCGCGCCTGGTAGTTACGCACCCCGGTCCACGGCACTGTGGCCGCGGGCATCGCGAGCGCGTCGTCGATCGAACACTCGACGGGTTCCGATTTCATCAGCCAATAGTTCATCGCGGTGGGCAAGCGGCGCGCGGCTGTTTGCCTTGTTCTCGAATGGGGAGGGGGATTTTGGGGGTGCCCCGGCGGCGATCAGGAGGCCAGCATCCTGAACCGACGGTTCAGATTGGTCGCAGTGGGTGGTGCATCAGGTCCGTCCAACGAGGGACGATCACAACAGCGCCACGCATTTACCGCAACCACGATGCGTATATTGGTTCAAGGAATGTTTGACCTTCCAAACACCGCAGGGCAATTCCATTCTACGCCACAACCGCTAGCGGTGTTGGCCTAAAAAAGTGATTCCTGCCGCAACAGTTCGGCCTCGAGATCATCGCTGATGCGCTTGATGCGCGCAGCGGCCTTGGTGGCATGATTGGCGCCGCCATTGGCGCCGGCGCCGAGCATGTCGTTGGCGATCTGCAACGCGGCCATCACCGCGATCCGGTCGATGCCCTTGACCTTGCCGGCATCACGGATGCTGCGCATGCGCTCGTCAACCAGGCGCGAAGCTTCCAGCAGGCGCTCACGGTCGTCGGGATCGACGGCGAGCCGATATTCGCGGTCGAGGATGTGGACGTCGATCTGCTCCATTAGAGCGCTCCCGTGGTCTTCATTGGGCCGAGTCGGGAGCCGCCGGCAGCCGCGACAGCGCCGCCTCGACACGGGCGCGAGCCTCGTCCATACGTTCGCGCAATTCCTTTTCGGCGGCGCGGTTTTCCTCGAGCAGCGCTCGCAGGCGCTGGTTTTCCTCGGTGAGCTGGCGTGCCAGGGAGACCATCCGGTCGATGCGTTGCGCGAGAGTGTCGATTTCCTCATCCATCCCCGCATGGTAGGAAGACGGCACCCGGGGGTCAAGCTGTGATCGCGTGGCGCCCCTCCGGGGCTTGAGCTAAACCGCCCCGGCAGAGGGGCACTAAGGGCGTGCGCTCAGGCCGAACGTACAATACCGGCACGAAAACCGAGTGAGGGGCGGGCGTGCGGATCTGGCGACTGGCATTGGCAACCTGGCTGGCTGCGACCATGGCCGGAAGCGCGTTCGCGCAACCGCAGCGGGTCGACGCGGTCGTTGCTGAACTCGTCGCCGAGAGTAGCGCGGTCGTGCCCGGTACCAGCGCGTATATCGGTCTGCGCCTGGCGCATGACCCGGAATGGCACACCTACTGGCGCAGTCCCGGCGATTCGGGGCTGCCGACCCGCATCGAACTCGAGCTGCCGGCCGGATTTTCGGCGGGCCCGATCGAATGGCCGGCGCCCCAACGGCTGTTCATCCCGCCGCTGGCCAACTACGGTTACGACGGCGAGGTGGTGCTGCCGATGTTGCTGGCGGTGCCGGCCAAGCTCGCCGGCGAAGCGGTGCTCATCACTGCCCGGGCGTCCTGGCTGGTCTGCCGCGAAGTCTGCGTCCCGGGCGAGGCGACGCTGACGCTGACCCTGCCGATCCAGCGCAGCGGCGCGCCTGCGCCATCCAAATTCGCCCCGCTGTTCGAGGCGATGCGCAAGCGCACGCCGTCCTCGGTGGTGCCGGTGGCAGTGAGCGAGCGTGATGGCAAGCTGTCGCTGAGCTTCGCGGCGGTGTCCGGCGGTGCCGAGGTTGGTTATGCGGAGTTCTTCCCTTATGGGGAAGGGGTGATCGCCAACGCCGCGCCGCAGCGGCTCTATCGGGTCGATTCCGCCACCCTGAGGCTGGAAGTCGAGCGCAATGGCGCCGAGCCGCCACCGACGCTGCCGGGATCACCTGCCGCTGCTCGTCCGGTTTCACCTCCCGGTCCGCTTGCCGCCGCTGAGGGCGTGCTGATCCTCGATGGCCGGCCCTTCGAAGTCCGGCCTGGTGCGGCAACGGCCCCGCCCGCCGCCGGCAAGCTGGTCGCCACGGTGCCGGGAGCGCCAGCCAGCGCGCGCGAATTCGGGCCGGACCAGGGACTGGTTGCGCGGCTGCTCGAGAACGCCGGCATCGGCGGCGGGGCCAGCCGTGCGAACTCCGCGGCCGGCGCGTCGATTGGTGTCGGGTCTGGCGCGGCGCCCGCTGGTCTATCGGCAGGTGGCACGCCGGTGGCCACTACCACCCTGGCGCTGGCGCTGTTGTTTGCGCTGATCGGCGGGGTGATTCTCAACCTGATGCCGTGTGTCTTCCCGGTGGTCGGTTTCAAGCTGCTCGGGTTTGCCGGGCATGGCGCCGGCCCCGGCGGTGTGCTGAGCGC
>JAGXFG010000117.1 GCA_024637395.1 Burkholderiaceae bacterium
CCGTAGCCACCGCCCATCATTGCGCCCGGACCGTAGCCGCCGCCCATCATCGCGCCCGGACCATAGCCGCCGCCCGTGCCCGAGCCGCCCGGGTGCGCATAGGCCACCGCGGCAACCGTGATCGCGGCGCCCGTTGCGAGAGTCAATAAGATTTTGCGAGCTTTCATTTTGATCTCCATTTGTTCCGTTGAACCCGGCATCGCTGCTGGTTGGGTGTTGGAGGACTGGGTTTGCCTCCACGCCGCCATCAGAACATTTCAATGTAAGCGGAGCATGTCCAGCAGCGGCCTTTTTGTAGCTGGGGATGTCGAACTACGCAACGGACACAGGGAATTACACAATTCAAGTCGGTGGTGTCCAGATGTTGGTGGGCTTGTCACTTACAACGCGGCAAGTACTCGTTCGAGCAGCCTGCGGGTCCATCGCGTCGAAGTACGTTCGGCCCGCGGCATCATTGCGCACCACTACGTTATAGGGCAGCAGTACGCCGACCTGCGATTCGACAGCGAGCGCTCGATGGCGAGTATTGCAACTCAGTCAACTTAGCAGGGACTGAGCGCCCAGGTCCGATCTGCCCAATAACCATACCGGCGTCTCGCTGCTTCCGGTCTGGTGTAGAAAAGCCCCTTCATCAAAGTGAAGAGGACGCACCCCATGACTCCACCGAAGACACTTCTGTTCGCCGCGCTGCTCACCGGCGTAGCTGGACTCGCATCCGCCCATGGGGAGAAATCGAGCGCCGCCAAGGCGGAGCCGGCAGCCAAGGAGCAATCGGAGTGGGGCCGAGCCGGGGATGCCGGGCGCGTGACCCGGACCATCGCCGTGCAGATGCTCGACACAATGCGTTTCGTACCCGATCGGGTCGACGTCAAGCAAGGTGAAACCGTGAAGTTCGTGGTGCGCAACGACGGCAAGACCCCACACGAGATGGTCATCGGAATCAAGAAAACGATCGATGAGCACGCCGCGGTGATGATGAAGCATCCCGGCATGGAGCACGACGAACCCTACTCGGTACGCGTGGCGGCCGGCAAGGCGGGCGCCATCGTCTGGCACTTCAACCGCCCCGGGGAGTTTGATTTCGCCTGCCTGATTCCGGGCCACTTCCAGGCCGGCATGGCCGGCAAGATCCGGGTGATTGCCGCGCAGGGGAAATAGGCAGGCGCGAAACGCCGCGATGTCCTTTCCGCAAATAGTGTTGTTCGCCGCCGTGCATACTCGACTTCCCACCTTCAAACGGAGTTACACCATGCGCACTGCGACATTCTTCCTCCCGCTCATGCTCGCCCTCGGCATTTCCTTCGCGGCTGCTGGCAACGCGCAGTCCGCTACGACGTCCACCGGCAATGCGCAGGGCTCCCGCGGCGCTGCGCCCGTTGTCCAGGCGGGCGTTCAGCCCCAAGCGACGCCGAGTCAAGCCGCGCCAACGCAGAACCGCGGTGGACAACTAGGCGCGCATGTCTCCAGCCATGCACCCGAGCATCCGATCATGCATGGGGTGCTCTTTGGTGAATGCGTGAGCCAACTCGCGACCACGGGTGAATGCTTGCATCACTCCGACTTCCACTAGGCGAGACGCTGCGCGCAATCCTGCGACACACGCTTTTCGAAGTGATCCGCACATTGCGCGACGCCGACCGTCATGTCCGTAGGGTTTCTTGGGTGCTGCTAGAGTGCGCGCCATGAACCGGTTGCTGCGAGTCGTTCTCATATGGGTCATGGCGTTCGCCGTTCCGGCGCAAGGCATGGCCGCCGGCGTCATGCCGGACTGTGGCCCGCAGAATCCCACCCATTCGCAGCAGGTAGTAGCTGAGCGCCCGACCTACACGGCCCTCGGCGATGCTCATCAAGCGAGCGTCCCTGAGGCCACTCCAGCGGACGTCTTGGACAGCTCCGCCTGCACTGCTTGTGTCGCCTGTTGTTCCGCGGTCCCGATCGTGAACACAACAGCGGCAGCATTCGACGACGGAACCTGGTCGGCGGACTTCCCCTGGAACGCTGCCCGCTTCCGCAGTTTCGTCGTCGCCTTGCCCGAGCGACCACCGCGGCCTGTACTCGTGTAATTGGCTCCGGCGCGCCGGAGCCGCAGCGCCGACCCTGGCGCAGCGCGTTCCCGAGACGCAGCCATAGTCGGGATTCTTCATCCCTCACACGAGGACCACATGCTCCGAACTCTCTCGCACTGGCTCCCGCCAGTCATCCTGCTCGCGGTCGCGACCGCGCTGTATGCGCAGCCGGCATCGTCCGTTGCCCCCGGCGACCCGCTCGATGCGCGCGCGCCCGTGCCGACAGTAACGCATGCGTCATCCCTTGCGCATTACCGGAAACTCACCGAAGAGTCGGTTATTTCCTGGCGCGAGGCCAACGAGACGGTCAGCCGGATCGGTGGCTGGCGAACCTACGCCCGCGAGGCCGCTGCCCCCGACCTTCCGCCCGTGGAGAAGCCGCCGCCCACGCCCGGGAGAACGCAATGACCAGACCGAGGTTCTTGATGCGCGCGCCAGCGCGCCGAGCGGCATCGGTGCGGCGCTTGTTGGCGGTGATTGCCGCCACGACCGTGCTGGCCGGGTGCACTTCGTTCAGTGCCGACGGTGGCTTCGGCACGGTTGAGCAGACGGCGCGGCAACGCCTGGGAAAAGATGTCCGTTGGGCGAGATCAGCCGCCGACCACGAAGCAATCGATCAACGTGTCGCTGAACTGCTGTCCAAGCCGCTTGCCGCAGACGATGCGGTGCAGATTGCCTTGTTGAACAACCGGGGCCTGCAAGCCGCTTTCTCCGAACTTGGCATCACCGAAGCCGAAGTGGTTCAGGCAGGCCGGCTTCCGAACCCGGGATTCAGCTTCGGCCGGCTCAGGCGAGGCGACGAAATCGAAACCGAGCGCGGTTTTCACCTGAATATCGCGCGCCTGCTCGCGCTGCCCCTGATCAAGGAGTTGGAGGAGCGGCGCTTCGCCCAGACCCAGGGCATGGTGGCGATGAGCGTGCTCTCCCTGGCGGCCGACACGCGCAAGGCGTACTACAACGCGCTGGCGGCCGAGGAGACGGCGAGTTACCTGCGCAAGGTAATGCAGGTGGCAGAGGCGAGCGCCGAGCTGGCGCGGCGCATGGCCCAGGTGGGCAACTTCAGTCGCCTGCAACAGGCGCGCGAGCAGAGTTTCTACGCCGACGCCGCACTCAACTCCGCCCGCGCCCAGCAGGCCCAGCGCTCGACCCGCGAGCGGCTGACGCGGCTGCTCGGTCTCTGGGGCGAACAGACCTGGTACGCGTTGCCCGAGCGCCTGCCGGACTTGCCGGAGCAAGCCAAGGACCTGCCCGACATCGAGCGCGTGGCGTTGGCGCAGCGCATCGATGTCCAGGCCGCACGATTGGCGACCGAGCAGACCGCGAAGAGTCTGGGGCTCACCAAGGCGACGCGCTTCGTCAACGTGTTGGAGCTGGGGGTGGTGCGCAATTCCTCGAATGAGGCGCCGCCACAGCGCGGTTGGGAAGTGGGCTTCGAGCTGCCCCTCTTTGACTGGGGCGATGCCCGCGTGGCGCGCGCGGAAAGTGTTTACATGCAGGCTCTGAACCGGGCTGCGGAGACTGCGATCAATGCGCGCTCCGAGGTGCGCGAGGCGTACGGTAACTATCGCTCCAGCTATGACATCGCGCGCCATCAGCGCGACGAGGTCGTGCCGCTGCAGACGCGCATCGCCGAAGAGAATCTGCTGCGCTACAACGGCATGCTGATCGGGGTGTTCGAACTGCTGGCCGACGCCCGCTCCCAGATTATCGGGGTGAACGCCTACATCGAATCGCTGCGCGACTTCTGGCTTGCCCAGGCCGATCTGGACCTGGCCCTCATCGGCAAGCCGAGCCTGACCGCAGCCGCTGGCCCCGCAAAGGCGGTTGAAGCCGGCGCCGCTGCTCATTGAACGAGAACATGATGCCCAAACCCAAGGAATTGAAGCAACGAAGCGCGTTTTCGCGCCGCGATTTTATGGGCGGCGTCGGCGCGATCAGCGCCGCGGTCGCGGCGGCAACGGTGAGCAAAGTGGCGCTGGCCGCGCTTCCCGAGCCAGTGATCCAGACCAAGCCGGACACCATGCCGCCGCTGGTGCCCGAGACCGGCCGCCCCTACAACCCCGTGGTCACCCTCAACGGTTGGACACTGCCCTGGCGCATGAACCAGGGCGTCAAGGAGTTCCACCTGGTTGCCGAACCGGTGGTGCGCGAGATGGCACCGGGCTTCAAGGCGCACCTGTGGGGCTACAACGGCCAGAGCCCGGGGCCGACGATCGAGGTGGTCGAGGGCGACCGGGTTCGGATCTTCGTCACCAACCGGCTGGGGGAACGCACCAGCATCCACTGGCATGGCCAGCGCGTCCCCAATGGCATGGACGGAGTGACCGGGCTGACCCAGCCTGGCATCCCGCCGGGCAAGACCTACGTCTATGAGTTCGTCGCGCGTCGCCCCGGCACCTTCATGTACCACACCCATGGCGACGAGATGGTGCAGATGGCGATGGGAATGATGGGCTCGTGGATCACCCACCCGAAGGCGAAGCACCCGCTCATCGACGAAGTCGATCGGGACTTCGTGTTCCTCTTCAATGCCTTCGACATCGATCCCGGCAGCTACACGCCGAAGGTCATGACCATGCTCGACTTTAACCTGTGGGGCTTCAACAGCCGCATCTTCCCGGGCATCGATTCGCTCCACGTGCGCCAGATGGACAAGGTGCGGATCCGTATCGGCAACCTGACGATGACCAACCACCCGATTCATCTCCACGGGCACGAGTTCCTCATCACCGGTACCGACGGCGGGCCCACTCCGAAGCCGGCGCGGATGTACGAAGTCACGACCGATGTCGCGGTCGGACAGATGCGCCAGATCGAGTTCCTCGCCGACGAGGAAGGCGATTGGGCCTTTCACTGCCACAAGAGTCACCACACGATGAACGCGATGGGCCACAACGTGCCAACGATGATCGGGGTGGATCACCGCAGGGTCGCGAAGCAGATCACCAAGCTGATCCCGGACTACATGGTGATGGGCGAGCGCGGCATGGAGGACATGACCGAGATGGAGATGCCGCTACCCGACAACACCGCGGCGATGATGACCGGCGCGGGTCCGTTCGGCTCGGTCGGCATGGGCGGCATGTTCAGCGTGGTCAAGGTGCGCCGAGACCAGAAACCCGGTGACTACCGGGATCCGGGTTGGTTCGAACACCCAGCGGGAACCGTGGCCTTCGAGTGGACCGGCGCCCTGGCCGAGCCGGAGCGCTTCAAGTCCGAGGGCGGGGGGTCGATGCCGTCCGTGGCGCGCCCGGCGCAGGACATCGAGGTCAAGGCCCGCAAGCCCGGCGGCGCGGCCCGGAAATAGCACCCAGCACGTTCTTCGTCACTAACCACAGCAAGGCAACAGCCCCACTGTTTTTGGACCAACTCCTAAAAGGACCATGATCATGAAGCAAGCCATTCTTGTAGTTCTCGTCGCAGCCGCCTTCGTGGCACCTGCCGTCGCCCAGCAGAAAGCCGACGTTCGTCCCGCGCTATCACCGGCGAGCACTGCATCGGCCGCCGAGCTGACCGATGGCGAGGTTCGCAAGGTCAACAAGGACACCGGCAAGATGACCATCCGCCACAGCGAGATCAAGAACCTCGCGATGCCGCCGATGACGATGGTGTTCCAGGTCAAGGAGCTGGCCCTGTTGGACAAGGCGAAGGCCGGCGACAAGGTGCGCTTCCGCGCCGAAGAGATTGGTGGTGCGCTCGTCGTGGTAGCAATCGAACCGGTCCGATAGGTCCGAATTGGACGAGGGGCTCAGCCCAGTCCGCGCCCTCCGGAGTCGGCTTTTGGTCGGGCGGAGACCAATGTCGTTGGCGGCAGGGGTGCGGCTTGCACCAAGGTCACTATTAGGCCTGCGCTCCGTTGGCGACGTCGGCCGGCGCGCTGTAGAAGTACACGCCACACGTGAAGCTACGAGTTGCTTCCGGGTTCCCTGCTTCGCTCGCTTCGCGCTCGCTGGCCAGACGGTTGAGTTCCTTGAGCATCCGGGTGCCGAGCTGGCGGGCTCGCTTGTCCAGATGTTCGACGCTGGTCGGCGTCAGCCTGTCGTACATGAGGCTGCGCTCGAGCTGCGGCGCGCGCGCGCCGAGCAGGTTGTCGGTTGCCGCCGCAGCGTGCTCGTGCAGATTGTGGGCAAAGAAGAACAGCTTCTCGTCCAGCCCCGCCTGCGGTACGAACGCCTCGGTATTGAGCACGACCCGATCCTGATCATCGATGCTGACGATGCCCAGGCGCAGCCATTCATCGAGCACCACGCGCTGGCGGATATCCGTCGTCCGGCTCGCGACCAGATCGGCGAAGCAAACGCTATTGTCAGCGGGGCGGGTTCTCGGCAGCGGCCGGGCGCCGCCGCTTTCGTCCAGGAATCGCTCGTCCATCAGCCAGGTGGCAACGAGCCGACCGCCGAACGAGACCGTCTCTGGAACCACCTCGTCGGTCACCAGGTCGGATTCGCGCAGCCGGCGCACGTCCTTGCGATGGACCCCGGAAATGAGGTTGATGCGGCTGTCGGTCATCGGCCGGCCGTCAAGGCGGAAATCGCGCTCGGCGACTTCGACGAATATGCCCTTGAGCAGTTCGGAGACGAGGGGATAGGTGACCCCGCTAGCCAGCATCAAGCGCACCAGCGGTCGCAAGATGTGGCGGATGGCACGCACCAAGGTGGGCGATGCGGCGGTGTTGTTGGAAGGGCTCATAGGAGGACAGTAACAAGCGGTTAATGATTTGCATCATAGCATTATTTCTACTTGACGTGGGAAATATTCCCACATATTATGTGTGTATTGTGATTTCTCTCCTGTGTGCGTCGACGTCAGGAACCGGTCGACAGTAAGCATGTATAACCTCGGCGGAGCGGTGTGCACTGACCCCCAATCCGTGAATATAGATAAGGCATCCCATGAACAAAAAGCATCTTTTAGCACTCCTGCCCCGCGCTTTGGCGTTGACTGCCGTCCTGACGTTGGCCGCCTGTGGTGGCGGGAGTCCGCCCCTGGACGGCGTGATCGGCGGCACCGGCATCAAAGGCCCGGTCAACAACGCAACGGTGTCTGCGTACGCCATCAACTCCGGGACCATGGGGGCGCGGATCGGATTCGCAACCTCTGATGCGAGTGGCAATTTCAACGTTTCGATCGGCGCCTACTCCGGCCCGGTAATGCTGCAGATGAGCGGCGGCACCTATACCGACGAGGCGACCGGCACGATGATGTCGATGGCCGCAGGAGACGTGATGACTGCCGTGCTGCCGAGTGTCGCGGCCGGTGCGATTGTGAACGGAGTGCACCTGACACCCGTGACGTCAATGGCGCAGACCATCGCGCAACACCTCTCCGGAGGCATGACCGACGCCAACATCGCAGCCGCAAACGCCGCGCTTGGAACCTACTTCATGGTGGGCGACATCCTGCACGTGCAGCCGATGAACCCGCTCGTCGCCGGCGCCGGCAACGGGGCCACGCAGGATGCAATGAACTATGGCATGACGCTCGCCGCAATGTCCCAATACGCGACCAGCCAGGGCATGAGCTACTCGTCGGCCATGGTGACGGCGCTGATGAACGATGCCTCCGATGGCGTAATGGACGGCATGATGGGCAGCGGGGGGGTGATGATGGGCGGAATGGGTGGCGGCGGGATGTCGATGCCCGCTAGCGCAGGCACAGCCGGGTTGGCCAATGCCATGGCGAATTTCGTGGCATCGGCGCACAACCAGTCGGGCGTCTCCGCGGCCACCATGCAGGCGTTGATGAACCACCTCAGCGGGTCGGATGGAAATATGCTCGGTGCAATCGCCAGCCCGGTCGTGAAGGGAACGATTAACGGCACGGTCTTCGACGGCGTGGTGAAGTCAGCAACGGTCACCGCCTTCGCGGTGGACAACGGGGCGCAGGGCGCGCAGATCGCCAGTGCGCAGACCGACGCGCAGGGCAATTTCACAATCCCGATCGGCAGCTACGCTGGCCCGCTGATGGTGCAGGCGAGCCATGGGACGTACGTCGATGCGGCTACCGGGACCACCATGATGATGGGCGCGAGCGATGTCATGACGGCCGTCATGCCGACGGTGACTAGCGGCGCCACCATGAACGGCGTCTGGGTGACCCCGCTGACCGCGATGGCACAAGTGCGTGCTCAGGCCATGAGTGGCGGCATGAACGACGCCAATATCACGGCGGCCAATACCGCAGTGGGTAACTACTTCATGGTGAGCGACCCGCTCCATGTCGAGCCGATGAATACCCTGATGACGGGGTCGGCCACGACTGCCACGACAGCGATGAAGAACTACGGCGTTGCGCTCGCTGCGATGTCGCAGTATGCGATGAACAGCAACGTGGCCGTGTCTTCGAACTTCGTCACCGCGATGATGGGCGATGCCGAAGACGGGTTCCTTGATGGCCGGATGGGCGGCAGCTCGATTTCGATGCAAATGGGCGGCATGATGGGCATGACGACCATGATGTCCGATGCCGGCACCAGCGGGCTGGCGACGGCGATGGCGGATCTTCTGGGGTCGAGCATGAATATGTCGGGCGCCACCGTTACCGACATGGCCGCGCTGATGCAGCAACTAGGGGACTCGAACGGAATGCTGCAGTAAGACGGGTGCAGCGGCGCCGATCAGTCGCTCGATCAGCGCCGCTTTCTCCCCCGACCTTGGTTACCGACGCCGGTAACCGGCTCCCGGTCCCTGGTCAATCAGGGCACGCTGCTCGGGGCTCAGGGCTGCGTACAGATCCTTGAGCGCTGCCGCCGATGACGCCATTGCGGCACCGCGCTCTTGCATCAACGCGCTCATGAGTGCGGCGCGTTCAGGTGCGGTGAGCTTCGGGTCCTGCAGCGAGGTGAACATCGCTTCGTGCGCCGTGCGCATCCCTTCGAACTGCTCCTGCGACTTCTTGGTGTACGCCGTCCAGGCACCTTCCTGCGCGGGGGTGATCTGCAGCTGTCTCTTATACACATCTGACGCTGC
>JAGXFG010000118.1 GCA_024637395.1 Burkholderiaceae bacterium
GAAGCACGGCGGCGCATAGACGACCAGGCAATGCTCGATCGCCACCGGCCGATCGTCTTCAGCACCCTGGTCGATGTCGCCATCAACGAGGTACTGCGAGGCGCCCACGCCCGCTTTCTTGACCTGTTCGCGACTTTCGTCGAGCCGCTGGAGCAGGAATTGATGGTTCTCTCCAGCCATACCATCGGCCAGTCGCACACTCTGGTCAACAGCGAAAGCTACGACGATCGGATGCGGGCGATCAACTTTTCGCTGAGCCACGACGACGGACAGTCGGACGCCGACCTGGCGTCGGCCCAGATGATCCTGGTGGGTGTGTCGCGCAGCGGCAAGACCCCGACCACGCTGTACCTGGCAATGCAGTACGGGATTCGCTCGGCCAACTATCCGCTGATCCCGGAAGATTTCGAGCGCCGCCGGCTGCCGGAAACGCTCTACAAGTACAAGTCCAAGCTCTTCGGGCTGACGATCACTCCGGAAAGGCTCTCGGAGGTCCGTAATGAGCGCCGCCCGGGCAGCGTCTACGCTACGCTCGAAAACTGCCGGCACGAGATCTCCGCGGCCGAGGCAATGATGCGCCGCGAGGGCATCAAGTGGCTTTCCTCGACCCACAAGTCGATCGAGGAAATCGCCACCACGATCTTGCAGGAACTGAACCTGCGCCCCTGAGGCGCGCGGCAGCACGGCCGCCCATCCCGGCACCCAAAAAAAGAGCGCCGCAAAGCGGCGCTCTCCTGATGCCGGATGAGCCCCTTCAGGGGCCCGCCCGATCTTCTCAGTTGCTCGAGGGAAGCTTGCCCTCGACGCCCTTGACATAGAAGTTGATGCCGCTGAGGAACTTGTCGTCGGCGATCTGGTCGTTCTCAAGCACCGTCTTGCCGTCGGAGCCCACGATCGGACCCTTCCAGATCGCGTAGCTGCCGTCCTTCAGTCCGGCCTTGACCTTCTCCACCGCTTCCTTGGTCTCGGCTGGCACGGCGTCGGAAATCGAAACGATGTCGATCGCCCCTTCCTTGACACCCCACCAGTTGTGCTGGTTGCCGGTCCAGGTGCCATTGAGCGCCTCACCGACCGCCTTGATGTAATAAGGGCTCCAGTTGATGACTGCCGAGGCCAGATGCGCCTTCGGACCGTAAGCGGTCATGTCGGAGTCCCAACCGAAAGCGTACTTGCCGTTCTTCTCGGCGGTCTGCAGCACGGCGGACGAGTCGGTGTTCTGCATCAGAACGTCGGCGCCGCCGTTGATCAGCGACTGCGCAGCCTCGGTTTCCTTGGGCGGGTTGAACCACTCGTTCACCCACACGACCTTGGTCGTGATCTTGGGATTGAAGCTTTGCGCGCCCAGGGTGAAGGCATTGATGTTCCGGATGACCTCGGGAATGGGGATCGAGCCCACCACGCCCAGCACATTGGTCTTGGTCATCTTGCCGGCGATCACGCCGGCCATGTAAGCGCCCTCGTAGGTGCGCGAGTCATAGGTGCGCATGTTATCGGCCTGCTTGTAGCCGGTGGCATGCTCGAACTTCACCTCCTTGTTGTCCGCGGCAACCTTGAGCATCGGCTCCATATAGCCAAAGGTGGTGCCGAAGATCAGCTTGTTGCCCTGCCCGACCATGTCGCGGAAGACGCGTTCGGCGTCGGCCGCTTCGGGCACTTTCTCGACAAAGCTGGTCACGACCTTGTCGCCGAATTCATTCTCGACCGCCTTGCGGGCGTTGTCATGCGCAAAAGTCCAGCCACCGTCGCCGACCGGGCCGACATAGGCAAAAGCAACTTTCAGCGGCTCAGCCTTGGGCGCTGCGGCCTCAGCGGGCGCCGGAGCCTCGGCGGTCTTGGGCTCTTCCTTTTTGCCGCAGCCGGCAATAGCCAGCGCGAGCACGGCTGGTGCGAGGGCTGCGTAGCGCAGCAGCGAACGCTTGGACGAGGCAGTCATTTCTTCTCCTGTTGGTGGGATTCGGTAGTCAAGCAACTGCTGATTATCGAACATCAGTTGCCGGGGTAAAAGGGTTTTCCGAGAGACGCTGGCATGTTGACGCGAATAAACGTTGGATTGCGTGAAATCAGCACCAGCACCGCAATCGTCGAGAGGTAGGGAAGCATGGACAACAGCTGGCTGGAAACCTGCACACCAATCCCCTGCAGGTAGAACTGGAACATCGTAACCCCGCCGAACAGGTACGCGCCAAGCAGCACCCGGCGCGGGCGCCAGGTGGCAAAGGTCGTCAAGGCCAACGCAATCCAGCCCCGTCCGCCGGTCATCGATTCCACCCACAGCGGGGTGTAGACCACCGAGATATAGGCACCTGCCAGGCCGCACAGGGCCCCGCCAGTCATCACCGCAAGAAGTCGGATACGGCGCACCGGGTAACCCAGCGCATGGGCCGATTCGGGAGATTCGCCGACCGCGCGCAGCACCAGCCCCGGGCGCGAGCGGTACAGGAACCAGACCATGCCCAGTGCCAACGCGATGGCGAGGTAAACCATCGGGTGCTGGCGAAAGAGCGCCGGCCCCAGCAGCGGAATGTCGCCGAGCAGGGGTATCTGGAACTGTGGCCGCGGCGGCAGGGCCTTGCCCACGTAGCCCAGTCCCACAAAGGCTGAGAAACCGCCGCCAAACAGGCTCAGCGCCAGCCCGGTGGCGTACTGGTTGGTATTGAGCCAGATCACGAGCCAGCCGAACACCGCCGCCACCAACGCGCCGACCAGCGCGGCGGCCAGGAAGGCCAGTGTATCGCTGCCGGTGTGCAGGGCCACCGCAAAGCCCGCAATCGCGCAGATCAGCAACATTCCCTCGGCGCCGAGATTGAGGATCCCAGCGCGTTCGTTGGCCAGCAGCCCGAGTGATGCCAGCGCCAGCGGCGTACCGGCGTTGAGGGTGGCAGCAATCAGCAGCGCGATTTCCAGCATCATCAACGAGTCCAGCGAATCCGGTAACGAATCAGGGTGTCGCACCCCAGCAGGGTGATCAGCAGCAGCCCCTGGAAAACTCCGGTAAGCGCATTCGGCAGTCCCAGCCGCGATTGCGCAAGCTCCCCGCCAATGAGCATCATCGACAGCAGAAATCCCGCAAAGACACAGCCGATCGGGAGCAGGCGCCCGACAAAGGCGACGATGATCGCCGTAAACCCATAACCCGGCGAGACATGGAGCGTCAGTTGCCCCAGCGGTCCGGCGACCTCCATCGCCCCGGCCAGGCCCGCGGTCGCGCCGCTCACCAGCATCGAGACCCAGAGCGCACGGCGAGCGGCAAACCCGGCGTAGCGGGCGGCGTCCGGCGCCATCCCTCCGACCTGCAACTGGAAGCCTACGTAAGTGCGGAACATGAACACCCAGACCACCCCAACCGCGGCCAACGCGACCAGAAATCCGACGTGCAGCCGTGAGGAAGCAACTATGAGCGGAAGCAGGGTCTCGGGCGCAAACATCCTGGTCTGCGGAAAGTTATAGCCTTGCGGATCCTTCCACGGACCAAACACCAGGTAGCTGAGCAGCAGCTGGGCGACGTAAACCAGCATCAGGCTGACCAGGATCTCGTTGGCGTGAAAGCGGTCTCGCAGCAGAGCCGTGATCGATGCCCACAGCATGCCGCCGAGAATTCCGCAGATCATGATCGGCAGGACCACCCAGCGGCCCAGATCACCGGCGCCGACCGTGGTCACGTAGAGCGCCATCCCACCGGCAGCCATCGCCCCGGCCAGCAGCTGCCCCTCGGCGCCGATATTCCAGACATTGGAGCGATAGCACACCGACAGCCCGATCGCACACAGGATCAGGGGGGTCGCCTTGATCGCCAGCTCGGTCAACGAGTAGACGCTGCTCAGGGGCTCATAGAAGAACATCCGCAATCCCGCCACCGGGTCCTTGCCCAGCACCACAAACAACAGGGTGCCGAGCACCACGGTCAGCGCCAGCGCAATCAGTGGCGAGGCGAACGCCATCGGGCGCGAGAGCTTCGGCCGGGGTTCAAGCCGCATGGGTTTCTCCCCCGGTTGCCGCGCCCGGCCAAAGCCCGCTCATCCACTGGCCGATGGTCTCGACATTGGCCTCCGCAATCGGAATCGACGGCGACAGTCGCCCGCCGGCGATCACCACCAACCGGTCACTGATTTCGAAGAGCTCGTCGAGTTCCTCGGAAACCACCAGCACGGCACAACCGTTGCCCCGCAAAGCCAGCAGTTCGGCGCGAATCTGTGCCGCGGCGCCGACGTCCACCCCCCAGGTCGGCTGGGAAACGATCAACGCGCGGGGCTCGGCATCGATTTCGCGGCCGACGATGAATTTCTGCAGATTGCCGCCCGAGAGGCTCATCGCCGCAGATTGGGAACCATCGGCCTTGACGGCGAACCGGCCAATCAGCGAGCGCGCCAGCTCTGCCACCGCGCCCAGCCCGATCCAGCCGCGCTTGATCAGCGCCCGGCGCCGGCCGCGATCATGCAGGCGGGTAAGCAGGACGTTCTGGGCCAGCGACATCCCGGGAACAGCGCCGCGACCGAGGCGCTCCTCGGGAACGAAATGCAGTCCAAGCCGGCGCCGGCGGCGCGGCCCGAGCCGTCCGATCGGATTGCCGAACAGCCTGATCGCCGAATCTTCGGCATGCAGATCCTCGCCCGAGAGCGCCGCCAGCAATTCCCGCTGGCCATTACCGGAGACGCCGGCAATTCCCACAATCTCGCCGCTGCGCACCTGCAGATCGATGTCGCGCAAGGCCGTGCCAAAACGGTCCTGCTGAGGCAAGCTCAGTGCGCGAACCTCGATTACCACCGCGCCGGGAGTCACCGCCTCGTGGCGCAGGCGGGGCGGATCGGCACCGATCATCAAACGCGACAGACTGGCGTTGGTTTCGAGCGCCGGATCTACTTCGCCGGTCACGCGACCGGCGCGCAGGATGGTGCAGTTGTGGCACAGGCGCCGAATCTCGTCGAGCTTGTGACTGATATAGAGAATGCTGCAGCCCGTTGCGGCCAGTTTCCGCAGGGTATCGAACAGCCGATCCACCGCCTGGGGCGTCAGCACCGAGGTCGGTTCGTCGAGGATCAGCAGACTCGGATCGGTGAGCAGCGCCCGCACGATCTCGACCCGCTGGCGCTGGCCGACCGCCAGGGTGTGGACCGGCCGGTCAGGATCGATTTCCAGGCCATACTGGCCGCCGACCGCGCTGATGCGTTCGGCTACCGCGGCCAGGCTGACGGTGCTCTCCAGCCCAAGCCAGACGTTTTCTGCGACCGTCAGGGTCTCGAACAGCGAGAAGTTCTGGAACACCATCGAGATGCCGAGCGCACGCGCGTCATGCGGGGAGCGAATCTCCACCGCTGCGCCATTCCACAGGATCGTACCGGCGTCCGCACGAACCGCGCCGTAGATGATCTTCATCAGGGTCGACTTGCCGGCGCCGTTCTCGCCGAGCACGGCGTGAATCTCCCCGGACTGCAAGCGCAGGTCAACATCGTCGCAGGCGACGACACCTGGGTAGTGCTTGCTGATGCCGCGTAGTTCCAGTCGCACGTTATTCGCCCGCTTACCTCAGGCCGGTGTTAGTCAGCGCAGAGTGCAGCACTTTACACGACCTCGCTGCGCGCGGCTGTGCTCTGCCCGGCGCTGCGGCGCTGGCGCAATTGCTCGTAGAGTGCCACCGCGGCCGCGGTGGCGACATTCAGTGATTCGACGGCGCCGGCGTGGGGGATCGACACCGCCCGCGACTGCGGCAGCGCCATGAGCTCGTCGGCAAGACCAGCTCCTTCGTTGCCCAGCAACCAGATGGCCGGGCCCAGCAGGTCGGCATCGTAGAGGCACTGCGCATCGTCAGCGCGCAACCCCAGTAGTTGAACCCGTGCGCGCTCGCGCAGGACAGCCACCGGCACCGCTTCGTAGATCTGCAGGTGGAAGTGCGCGCCCATGCCGGCGCGCATCACCTTGGGCGACCAGGCCGGAGTGGCCTCGGGCGACAACAACACCATGGTCACCCCGACCGCCGCGCAAGTGCGCAGGATGGTGCCAAGATTGCCCGGGTCCTGGATCCGGTCGAGATAGACCGCGTCGGATCCGATCGCCGCGGGCAACTCCGGCACTGGCACATCGATCACGGCCAGCGGCCCATTGCCGTGCCCAACCTGGCTGGCCCGCTCGAACAAGGGGTCGGCCAGCACCGTCGGGGGGCGGCCAAGGCGCGCGATCAGTGCGGCGTGTTCGGCCAGCGCCAAGGCACGCTCGGGAACGAAGAGGTTCCGCAACTCGCCGTAGCGATCGAGATAGGACTCGATCAGGTGGATGCCCTCGATCACGGTCTGGCCGCTGCGACGCCGCTCGCGGGCCGAGCCGCCGAGCCGAAGCAGGCTGCGGTAGTGGTCGTTGGCGGCCGAACGGATCGCGCTCACGGCGCATCTTCCCCGCTCGCCCGGGCGGCAGCGCGCACCGGCGCAAAACTCATCCGGTGCTCGACGCACGGCCCGTGCTCGGCCAGCCTGCTCAGGTGCAATTGACTCGGATAGCCCTTGTGGCCATCGAATCCGTATATCGGAAAGCGCAGGTGCAATTCGCGCAGACATTGGTCGCGCGCGGTCTTGGCGAGGATCGAGGCTGCCGAAATCGCCGGTTCCAATGCGTCGCCACGCACCAGCGTCTCGACCCGGCAATCGAGGCGCGGAGCCTGATTGCCGTCGACCCTAGCCAGCACCGGCCTGACCGTCAGAGCTTCAACGGCACGGCGCATGGCCAGCATGGTCGCCTGGAGAATGTTGATCTGGTCGATCTCGGCCGCGCTGGCACTGGCGATCGACCAGGCAATGGCACGCTCACGGATGAGCAAGGCGAGTTGCTCGCGCCGCCGCGGCGACAGGGTCTTGGAATCGCGCAAGCCCTCGACCGGGCGCGCCGGATCGAGGATCACTGCCGCCGCGTACACCGGACCCGCCAGCGGTCCCCGGCCGGCTTCGTCAACGCCACAAACGAGCGGCTCGTCGAACGGCAATTGTTCCGTCCGGGTTACGCGCCACGGCTCAGACATCGGCTACTTCCATGATCAGTTCGGCGGCGCGCTCGGCACAGCCGCGGCGCAGCTGCTCGTGAAGTAGCGTGAAGCGCTCGACCAGGCGCCGGCGGAGTGCATCATCGTCGAGTTGCGCCAGCAACGCCGCGCCCATGGCAGCCGGCTCGACCGCTGTCTGGATGAACTCCGGCACCACCGCCTGCGCGCAGAGGATGTTGGGCAGGCCGATGTGGGGCAGGTATGCCATCCGGCGCATGATCTGGTAGTTGCTCCGGGCCAGGCGGTAGGCGATCACCATCGGCTTCTTGAACAGTGCGGCTTCCAGTGTCGCCGTGCCGCTGGCGACCAGGGCCGCATCGCAGGCTTCGAGCACGGTGTGCGAGCCTCCGGAAGTGACCCGCAAGCGCAAGCTCTCGGGCAGGCGCGCGGCCCGCACCCGCGCCACGATCCGGTCATAGTGGGCGGTGGAAGCAGCCGGCAGCACGAACTCGCACTCCGGCCGGCGTTCGTGAATCCACGCAGCGGTCGCCAGGAATGGCCCCAACAGGTACTTCAGCTCGGAGGGTCTACTTCCGGGCAGCAAGGCCAGCACCGCGACGTCATCTTTGAGACCGAGTTCGGCGCGCGCGCGCTGCGGGTCCGGAGTCAGGGGAATGACATCGGCCATCGGGTGTCCGACGAAGGTCGCCGGAATGCCGGCCTCCCGGTAGATTTCCTGTTCGTGCGGGAACACCAGCAGCATATGGTCAACCGCATCCCTGATCTGCCCGAGCCGCCCCCGCCGCCAGGCCCACACCGAGGGGCTGATGAAATGCACCACCGGGATCGAATCCCGGCGCAGTCTCGCCTCGATCGCCAAATTGAAGTCGGGCGCGTCGATCCCCAGAAAGCAATCCGGTCGCCAGGCGCGAACCCGGGCGACCAGGTCCTCGCGCATCCGGTGCAGCCGCGGATATTCGCGCAAGACCTCGACGTAGCCGCTCACCGACAATGCCGAAATGTCCCACCACCGCTCGAGGCCGACATCGGCCATCGCCGGACCGCCGATTCCGGCACTGTGCATCGCACCGGCATGCCTGCCCAGCGCCGCGAGCACTGAAGCGCCCAGCAAGTCGCCGGACTTCTCGCCGGCCACTGCCGCGAGCGACAGGACCGGACCGCCGGCCATCAGCGCACGATCCCTCTGGTAACCCCATCGAGGAAATCGACCAGCAACCCCAAATCCGGGGCCATTTGCGGGTCGAGCGTGGCGCTGTCGCGCAGTTCCTTGCGGGCCTGATCCAGCGTCAGCCCGGACTTGTAGATGGTCCGGTACGCGCGCCGCAGCGCCTGGATCCGCTCGGCCGAGTAGCCCCGCCGGCGCAGCCCCTCGGTGTTGATGCCGTGCGCCTCGGCGCTGTTGCCCGAAACCATCACAAATGGCGGGATATCGTGGAGCACGACACTGCCCACTGCGCTCATCGCGTGGGCGCCAATCTTGCAGAACTGGTGCACGCCGGTGTAGCCGCCGAGGATGACCCAGTCGCCGATCTCGACATGTCCGGCGAGGTTGGTGGTGTTGGCCAGAACCGTGTGGCTGCCCACCTGGCAATCGTGGGCCACGTGAACGTAGGCCATGATCCAGTTGTCGTCGGCCACGCGCGTCGTCCCGCCGCCATGGGCGGTGCCGCGGTTGATGGTGACGAACTCGCGAACCGTGTTGCTGTCACCGATCTGCAGCAGGGTCGGTTCGTTGGCGTATTTCTTGTCCTGCGGCGCCGCCCCGATCGAGCAGAAGGGGAAGAAGCGATTGTCCCGGCCGATGGTGACCGGGCCTTCGATGACGCAGTGGGCTCCGATGCTGGTTTGCGGCCCGACACGCACCCCGGCACCGATCACGGCGTACGGACCGACGCTGACCGAGGAATCGAGTTCGGCGCGCGAATCGATGATCGCGCTGTCGTGGATCAGACTCATGCGGTGCTACTCCGGCGACTGGCTGGCAGGAGCCGCTTCCGGGGAAATTTCGCGCAAGGTGCACATCAGTTCGGCCTCTGCGGCGAGGGCACCATCGACCAGGGCGCGTCCGGCATATTTCCAGATCGAACGTGACATGCGCACGATTTCGACCTCGAGCCGCAACTGGTCGCCGGGCATCACCGGGCGCTTGAAGCGCGCGTGGTCAATGCCGACGAAGTAATAGACCGAGCGGTCGTCGGAACGCCGCCCCATGGTCTGGAACGACAGGATACCCGCCGCCTGGGCCAGGGCTTCGATCTGAAGCACGCCGGGCATGACCGGGTGATGAGGGAAATGGCCCTGGAAAAAAGGTTCGTTGATGGTGACGTTCTTGAGCGCCACGATCCGCTTGCCCTTTTCGAGTTCAAGAACCCGATCGACCAGCAGAAACGGATAGCGATGCGGCAGGTGCTCGAGCACCTCGTGGATGTCGAGAATGCTCATTTATTCTCCTTGGTCAGTCGTTCCAGCTCTCGCAGGCGCTGGCGCATCTGCGGCAACTGCCGCACCAGTACTCCGGATTTTTCCCAATCGCGGTTCTCGAGCAACGGGAAGACTCCGGTATAAAAACCCGGCTTGCTGATCGAGCTCATCACCAGACTCATCGCCGAGATCACCACATCATCACAGATTTCGAGATGCCCGAGAATTCCCGCTCCGCCCCCGATCATGCAACGCTCGCCGATCCGGGCGCTGCCGGCCACGCCGACGCAGCCGGCGAGCGCCGAGTGGGCGCCGATGCGAACGTTATGGGCGATCTGGATCAGATTGTCGAGTTTGCAGCCATCGCCGATGACCGTGTCGTCGAGCGCCCCCCTATCGATCGCGCAGTTGGCGCCAATTTCGACCTCATCACCGATGACGACCCCGCCCAACTGCGGGATCTTCAGCCAGCGGCCGCTTTCACGCGCAAATCCAAAGCCGTCCGATCCAATCACCGTTCCGGAATGAATGATCGCGGCGCGTCCGATCACGCAATCGCCGTAAATGGTCACGTTGGCAGCGATCCGCGAACCTGGGCCGATGATCGCCCCGGCGCCGACCACGACGCCCGGACCAATTGCGCTGCCCTCCCCGATCTCGGCACCATCCTCGATGACCGCCCGTGCGCCCACCGCCACCCCGCCGCCCAACCTGGCGCCGGAGGCGACCGTCGCCGCCGGGTGAATCCCGCCAGAGTGGCCCCGATCGCCAGGCAGCTGGCTCTCGAACCACCGTGCCGCCTTGGCAAAGGCCAGGTATGGGTCGGCGACGATCAGGGGTTGGGACGTAGCAGGAAGGCTGGCCGCCAGAGCTTCGGTGACCAGCACCGCGCTGGCGCAAGATTGCCCGGCCAGTGCCCCGTAGCGGGAGTCGTTCAGGAAACTCAGGTCTCCAGGCTGCGCGGATTCAAGACTGGCCAGGCGGCTTATCCGGATTTCCTGGCTGCCGCGGGTGACCCTGACGCCGAGCAATTCAGCGATCTGGGCCAGGGTAACGGGCCGTTCGAGCCTGCGCACGTTGGACGGCCCCGTAAGCCTACTTCGTGTTGACGAGCGCCTTGAGGACCTTGTCGGTCAGGTCGACACGGGGGCTCGCAAAGACAACATCCTGGAATACGAAGTCGAACTTTTCCTGGTCGGCGATCTGGCGAATCGCACGGTTCGCCTTCTCGATCACGTTCGCCAGTTCCTCGTTGCGACGCTGGTTGAGATCCTCGCGGAACTCCCGCTGCTTGCGCTGCAGGTCCTTCTCGAGATCAGAAAATTCGCGCTGGCGGCGCTGGCGATCGGTTTCAGAAAGCACCGTGGCCTCGCGGTCGAGTCGCTCACCGAGCGTTTTCAGCCGCGCGGTCATCTCCTGCAATTCCTTGTCGCGTTTGCTGAATTCCTGTTCGAGGCGCTGCTGCGAAGCCTTCGCCGGCGCCGCCTCGCGCAGGATCCTTTCCGTATTCACATAGCCCAGCCGGAGCCCGTCCTGGGCCAACACCGGCAGCGCCAACGCAACCAAAGCGACACCCAGCCATTTAGAGACATGCTTCATTGGTTCCATCCTCAACGAGCGCACTGCAATGGGCGGATTGTCGCACAAGGGTTGGCGAGCGCGTCATCGATCCGCCTCAAATCGATACCTCAGAACCCGGTGCCAACCTGGAACTGGAGACGTTGCACCCGATCCTCGGGCTTGCGCCTCAGCGGAAAGCCATAACTGAATTTCATCGGTCCGATCGGCGAAATCCAGGTCAGACCAAATCCGGCCGAATAGCGCAATTCAGACAGCTCGATTGCGCCCACCGGAAACACGTTGCCGGCATCGAAGAAAAAGAAACTGCGGAAGCTACGATCGTTGCCGCTGCCAAAAATCGGCAGGCTGACCTCGGCGCTGCCAATCATCTTGGTCTGTCCGCCCAGGGGCGTGTTCGCCACCGGATCGACTCCCGGCCCGAGCGAACTGGTCTCATAGCCACGCACCGAGCCGATCCCGCCAGCGTAGTAGTTCTTGAAGGTCGGGTACTGGGTGCTGCCGAATGCCCTGCCGTAGCCAAAGTCGCCGAACAGTCCCAGCGTAACGTCCTTGGTCAGCGGCTGGTACCACTGGTGCTGGTAGCCCAGGCGGTAGTAGCGCAGATCGCCCACCGGCAGGGTTACTTCCAGCGTCGCTACCTGGAAGCGGCCACGATTGGGCATGATGGGGCTGTCGCGCTGGTCACGGCTCCAGGAAAGGTTACCGAGCAGCGAGTTCGACGAAGCTCCGTATCCCGGTTCCAGCAGCTCGCCGGTGACCGGGTCATAGACACCATTTACGTACTGGATGTAGCGCTCCGGCGCATTCGGTCCGAGGTCCACCCGGCTGTTCTCGGCGGTGACTCCCATCGACACCCGGTCAACCTCGGTGTAGGGGATTCCGAACCTCATTCCGAAGCCGGTCGTCCGCAGCTGGTAATCGCCCAGCGAAAGTTCGTTGCCGTCGAAGGTCCGGGTATAGAGCTCCACCGTGCGGCTGACGCCATCGGCGGTGTAGTACGGATCGGTGTAGGACAGCGCCAGGGTGCGGGAAACCCGGCTGGTATTCACGGTAAGCGCAAACGCCTTGCCAGTGCCGAGGAAGTTCTGCTGGTTGATCGAGGCCGACAGGATCAGCTTGTCGGCGGTCGAAAACCCGAAACCAAGGCTCAGGTTGCCGGTGCGCTGCTCGGTAACCGTGACGCTGAGGTCAACCTGGTCGGAAGCTCCCGGCACCGGAGTCGGCTCGACTCGCACGTCGGTGAAGTATCCCAGCCGTTCCACCCTGACCCGCGAGAGGCGAATCTTTTCAGCGTCGTACCAGGCGTTCTCGTACTGCCGCAACTCCCGCCTGATGACGACGTCGCGGGTAGTGATGTTGCCGCTGATGTTGATGCGCCGCACGTAGACCCGCGGACCGGGATCGACGACCAGCTGGAAGGCGACCTCGCGCTTGTCGCGGTCGATGTTGGGCACCGTCGAGATGTTCGCGAACGCGTAGCCCAATTCTCCGAGCCGATCGGTCATTCGCTTGGTCGAATCGTTGAGCTTGCCACCCGAGTAGGTGTCGCCGGGCTTCATGGTGAACAGCGCCTTGAGTTCCGGCTCACGCCCGAGCAGATCGCCGCCCAGGGTGACACCCGCGAAGCGGAAGATTTCTCCCTCCTTCACGACCAGGGTGAGGTGCACGTCCTCCTTGCCGGGAGAGATCGACACCTGGGTCGACTCGATCGAGAATTCCAGATAGCCGCGGTCGAGATAATACGAGCGCAGCGTCTCGATATCGGCCGCGAGCTTTTCGCGGGCGTACTGATCGTTCTTCGTATACCAGGACAACCAGGTCGGCGTCGACAGCGACATCTGGTTGAGCAATTCCTTTTCGCTGAACGCCCGGTTACCGACAATGCTGATATCGGTGATTCGTGCCGTCTCGCCCTCGTCCACCGCCAGCACCAGACCGACCCGGTTGCGCGGCAGCGGGGTCACGGTCGTGGTAATGCGCACCGCATACTTGCCCCGCGACAGATACTGGCGCTTGAGCTCCTGCTCGGAACGCTCGAGCAGCCCGCGATCGAAGATCCGCGCCTCTCCCAGCCCGCTGTCGCGCAGTACCTTGATCACGGCCTCGCGCTCGAACTCCTTGGTTCCGGTGACGTCGACCGAGGCGATCGCCGGGCGCTCCTCCACATAGACCACCAGCACGGTACCGTCGACCTCCAGGCGCACATCCCTGAAGAAGCCGGTTGCGAACAGGGCGCGCACCGCTTCGTCGGACTGCTCCTGGGTGAAACGCTCTCCCACCTTGACCGGCAGGTAGTTGAAGACCGTCCCCGGCTCGGTCCGCTGGGCGCCTTCGATGCGAATGTCACTGACCGTAAAAGGCTCAAACGCCCAGGCCGCATGCATCATCATCAGTGCCGTGAGCACGGCCACCAGCGGTTTGATTGCGAAGCGCAGCGCGCCACGCGGATATGGTCTGGATAGTGTCATCGGTGGTTCAGGGCCCGAGCAGGCGGACAAAGTCGTTGAACAGGGCCACGGTCATCAAAAGTACGATGAAGCCGACTCCGGCCTTCTGCGTGATCTCGATAAAGCGCTCCGAAAGCGGTCGCCGCCGGAGCCCTTCGAGTGCGTAATATACCAAATGCCCCCCGTCGAGAACCGGGACCGGCAGCAGATTGAGGACCCCGAGGCTGATGCTGACCAGCGCCAGGAAATTGGCGTAGGCCTGCCAGCCAATGCGGGCGGTACGTCCGGCCAGACCGGCGATCGTGACCGGCCCGCTGAGGTTACGCATCGACAACTCGCCCACGATCATCTTGCCAAACATGCGCAGCGAGAACCAGGACATCTCCCAAGTCTTGCGGGCGCCCTCGCCAACTGCCGCCAGCGGACCATAGCGCACGGTCTGCATCAACAGCCGTTCCTGCAAGACGGCGCCGATCCGGCCAACCTGCTCACTGGCGGCACCGGCTGGCTCAGCTGCGAGCGTGTCGACCGGAACCGCAATCGTCAGCTCGGCGCCCTGGCGCAGAACCCGAAATTCGAGCACTTGCCCGGCATTGGCACGCACCAATTCGACCAGGTCCCGGCTACCCGTTGCACTGCGGCCATTGATCGCCAGCACCTCGTCGCCTTCCTGCAACCCCGCGCGCTGGGCGGCTGCCTGGGGCGTGAGCGGACCGAGGATGACCCTGCCGGGCGCCAGCTCGAGACCCAGAGTCGGCAGGAAATTGCGTTCGGCCTCATCCTCGGGCAAGTCGCCCAGCGCCATGGTCAGGGTGCGGCGTGCACCGCCGCGTTGGACCTCCAGGTCCACCTGGCCGTGCTCCAGGACCGGTTCGATCAGACGCAGCCGCAATTCGTGCCAGGAGGCGATCGGGCTCCCGTCAACGCCGACAATCCGGTCGAAGGCTTCCAGTCCGGCCTTGGCCGCGGCACTCGCTGCCGGCGGTGCTCCGACTACCGGCGCGGGCTCCTCGGTGCCGACGAACCCGAGCAGCGCGTATAGCGCGATCGCCAGCAGAAAATTTGCTGCCGGCCCGGCAATTACCACGAACGAACGCGCCCACAGCGACTGGCGGTTAAAGGCCCGCCCCAGATCGGCGGGGTCGATCGTTTCCGTCTGGTCGCGCTCGTCGAGCATCTTGACGTAGCCGCCGAGCGGCACGGCCCCGATCGCCCACTCGGTCCGGTCGGCGCCAACCCGCCAGCGCAGGAGCGGCTTGCCAAACCCGATCGAGAACCGCAGCACCTTGACCCCACAGCGCCGCGCCGCCAGGTAGTGCCCCAATTCGTGAACGAAGATCAGCAGCGTCAGCGCCACCAGAAATGCGATGATCGTTCCCACCATGCTCAGTGGCCCCTTTCCATAACCAGTTGTTCGGCCAGGGCGCGGGCCTCGGCGTCGAGTTCGAGCACCGCGCCAATACTGGCGCCAGCGGCGCCCTGGCCAATCCGGGCCAGAACCTCGGCATTGAGTGCGTCGATCGCGGTGAAACCGATCCTTCCCGACAGGAATGCCGCCACCGCGATCTCATTGGCCGCATTGAGCATGCACGGCGCCCGCCCGCCGGCGCCGAGCACCTCGAGCGCCAGGCGCAGGCAGGGGAAACGCTCCAGGTCCGGATCCTCGAAGGAGAGCGTACTGATCTTGGCCAGTGACAACGGCTCGACGCCGCTGGCGATGCGCTGCGGATGGGCTAGCGCGTGCGCGATCGGGGTGCGCATGTCGGGATTGCCAAGTTGGGCGAGCATCGAACCGTCATCATATTCGACCAGCGAGTGCACGATGCTTTGTGGATGGACCAGCACCTCCAGTGAAGATGCCGCGACTCCAAAGAGGTAGTGTGCCTCGATAAGCTCCAGCCCTTTGTTCATCATGGTTGCTGAGTCGACCGAGATCTTGCGCCCCATCGACCAGTTGGGATGGGCGCAGGCTTGCTCGGGAGTGACTGTGGACATCTGCGCCCGGGTCAGGCGCAGGAACGGGCCACCGGAAGCAGTGAGCAGTATGCGCCGGACGCCGAGCCCGACGCGGCCACCAGGAGGCAGGCACTGGAATACGGCATTGTGTTCACTGTCGATCGGCAACACCTCCGCCTTGCCGTCGCTGCAGGCGGCGCCAAACACCTCGCCCGCCATCACCAGCGCTTCCTTGTTGGCCAGCAGAATCCGCTTGCCGGCCCGGGCGGCGGCCAGCGTTGGCTCGAGACCCGCGGCGCCGACAATCGCAGCCATTACGGTGTCGACCTGGGGATCGGTGGCAGCCCGCTCGAGGGCCTGGCGATCACAACCGATCTCGATCGGATGCGTAACCCCCAGAGCCGCCAGCGCGGTCCGCAGCTGCGCGACCGCCGCGGAGTCGGCGACCACCACCTGGCGCGGCGCAAACCGCGCGCACTGGCGCGCCAGCAGATCGATCTGGCGGTGTCCGGTGAGCGCGAAGACCCGGTAGCGCTCGGGGTGCAAGGCGATCACTTCCAGGGTGCTGCGGCCGATCGATCCGGTCGCGCCGAGCACGGTTACCCACTGCAGCCCGCCGGCGGTTGTGGCGGTCATCGCAGCAGGGCCTGGAGCAGGATTACGGCGGGCATGGTCGGTATCAGGGCGTCCACCCGGTCGAGCACTCCGCCGTGGCCGGGCAGGATCAGGCCGCTGTCCTTGACCCCGGCACGGCGTTTGAGCAGCGATTCATGGAGGTCGCCCACCACCGACAGGCCGGCGAGCCCCACCAGCACCACGACCGCCGGCGCGACCCCCAGCCGGGAAACCAGCAGGCCGGGCAGGGTCGCGTCAAACCCCGGCATGGTGGCGGCCAGCACCCCCAGCCCGGCTACCGCCAGAGCCCCGCCGATTGCCCCCTCCCAGCTCTTGCCCGGGCTGATCGATGGCGCCAGTTTGCGCCGTCCAAACGCACGGCCGAAAAAATAGGCCCCGATATCGGCAATCCAGACTATCGCCATCGCGACGAAGAGCGCGACACCGCCCTGGAGGCGCAACTCCAGCAACGAACTCCAGCAGGCGAGCAGCAGGAGGAATGCCACCGGCCAGCCACCGCTGCCAATCTTCTGTCCGGCAAGACGCAAGGGCGCGACCCCGAGCCACCAGAGGACGGCGGCGGCAGCCAGGACAGTACTGGCGAGCGGCGCCGGAGCAAGCCCGAAGACGGCGAGCCAGCCCAGCGCCAGGACAGTGAAGGCGGCTGCCGCCCACAGCCGGGCGCCGCGCGCCTGTCCGATCAGCCCGCCCCATTCGTGCAGGGCGACCGCCACGGCCGCGATCGTGAGCAAGGCCCACGCCAGCGGGGGTAGAACGAAAATTGCCGGGGCAAAAACTGCCAGCAGCACCAGCGCGGTCAGGATCCGCGTGTGCAACATCAGCCGGCCGCAAGCTGGGCGCTGGTGCGCCCGAAGCGGCGCTCGCGCCGGCGATACGATTCGAAGGCTGCCTCAAGCGCCGCTTCGTCGAAATCGGGCCAGAACGTATCGGTGAAATAGAGCTCCGTGTAAGCCAGATGCCAGAGCAGGAAGTTGCTGATCCGCTGCTCACCGCCGGTGCGAATGAACAATTCCGGTTCAGGCGCATCACCAATCGCAAGATAGGGGGCAAAATCCGCCTCCCCGATGCTCTCGGGGGCAGCGGCGAGCTCCGGCCTTTCGCGCAGCATGCGCCTGAGCGCCTGCATCAAGTCCCAGCGCCCACCATAGTTGACCGCGATGGTGAGGGTCATGCCGGTGTTGCCGGCGGTGCGCTCCTGGGAGCTGGCGATCAACTTCTGCAGGTGGGCGTCGAACGCGGTCAGATCTCCGATCATGCACAACCGGATGTTGTTGCGGTGGAGCTTGTCGACTTCCTTGGAGAGCGCGTTCAGGAACAGCTTCATAAGCACCGAGACCTCTTCGGCCGGCCGGCGCCAATTCTCGGAACTGAAGGCAAACAGGGTCAGGTACTCGACGCCGCGACGCGCACAGGCCTCGACCGTCGTGCGCACCGCCTCGACCCCGCGAGCATGTCCCGCCACCCGCGGCAACAGCCGCCTGGTAGCCCAGCGCCCGTTGCCGTCAAGAATGATCGCGACGTGACGCGGCACTGCCCCGGTCGGGGTAATTGCGGTGGTCGTGCTGACGTACTCGGCCATCTTGGTCAAACCGTCAGGATTTCCTGTTCCTTGGCCGCCAGAACCTTGTCGACTTCAGCGACGAACCGGTCGGTGATCTTCTGGACGTCGTCCTGCCAACGCCGCTCGTCGTCCTCCGAGATTTCCTTGTCCTTGAGCATCCTCTTGAGGTGCTCGATGGCGTCACGGCGCACATTGCGCACTGCCACCTTGGTGTGCTCGCCCTCGTTGCGGGCGACCTTGGTCAACTCGCGCCGGCGCTCCTCCGACAGGGACGGCAGCGGCACCCTGATCAGTTCCCCCATCGTCGAAGGATTCAGCCCCAGGTCGGATTCCCTGATGGCCCGGTCGACGACTCCGACCATCTTCTTCTCCCAGGGCGAGACCCCCAGGGTGCGGGCATCGATCACGGTGACATTGGCGACCTGGCTGATCGGCACGCTCGAACCGTAGTAGTCGACGTGGACATGGTCCAGCAACCCCGGAACGGCACGGCCGGTGCGAATCTTGCTCAGGCTGGCGTGCAGTGCCTCGAGCGACTTCTCCATCTTGTCTTCGGCAACCTGGTAAATCGTATCTGCACTCATGTTTTCTCCTTCTTGCGCTTTGGCTCTCCGGTTGTTCAGAGATGGACCAGGGTGCCTTCATCCTCTCCGGTAATCACCCGGAACAAAGCATTCTCGTTGCGAATCGAAAAGACCTTGACTGGCAGGCCCTGATCACGGCACAGCGCCAGGGCGGTAGCGTCCATCACGCGCAAGTTGCGGCTGATCGCATCGTCGAAACTGATTCGGGAATAGCGCGTGGCGGTCGGATCCTTCTTGGGATCGGCCGAATATACGCCGTCGACCATGGTCGCCTTGAGCACGATCTCGGCACCAACCTCGGCGCCGCGCAGCGCCGCCGCGGTGTCGGTCGTGAAAAACGGATTGCCGGTGCCGGCGGCAAATATGACCACCTTGTTCTCTTCAAGGTAGCGCAACGCCTTGGGACGGATGTAGGGCTCGACCACCTGCTCGATCTTGAGCGCCGACTGCACCCGGGCCTCGACCCCGCCTTGGCGCAAGGCATCCTGCAGCGCGAGGGCGTTCATGACCGTCGCGAGCATTCCCATGTAGTCGGCGGTCGCGCGATCCATCGCCGCCGCCCCTGGCGCCACGCCCCGGAAAATGTTGCCGCCGCCAATCACTATCGCCAGCTGCACGCCCAGTCCACAGACCTGGGCGATCTCGCGCACCATGCGCTCGATAGTGCCGCGATTGATGCCATAGCTGTCCGTTCCCATCAGGGCTTCGCCGGAAAGCTTGAGCAGCACGCGACGGTAGACGCTGCGTGCTGGTGTGGAACGGACCTGCTCGAGTGCCGTTTCTGGGTTCACATTCGCTCCGCTTAGCAATGCCGATGGACGGAGCGCATTATCCGCGCTTTTGCGCTCCCCCGTTTTACTTCTGGCCGGATCAGCGTCCAGCCGCGGCAGCCTGGGCGGCGACTTCGGCGGCGAAGTCGTTCTCCCGTTTGGCCAGGCCCTCACCCACCACGTAGAGGGTGAATGAACTGACCTTGGCTCCCTTGGACTTGAGCAACTGCTCAACGCTGAGCTTGTCGTCCTTGACAAAAGCCTGCCCCAGCAACGTCACTTCCTTAAGGTACTTCTGGACCGAGCCTTCGACCATTTTCGCGACGATCTCGGGCGGTTTGCCGGATTCCGCAGCCTTTTGCTGGGCGATCGAACGCTCGCGCTCGACATCGGCGGCCGACACCCCATCGGCAGTCACCGCCCGCGGCTTGCTCGCAGCGATCTGCATCGCCAGGTCACGACCGAGTTCGTCGTCACCACCGACCAGGTCGACCGCGACCCCGATCTTGGCGCCGCCGTGGATGTACTGCGACAGTTCTCCCTCGGCCACGATCCGCTCGAAACGCCGGATCGAGACATTCTCGCCAATCTTGCCGATCAGTGCCGTGCGCACCGCTTCGACGGAGTTGCCATCGATCTGCAGTGCCGACAAAGCGGCCGCGTCGGCCGGGTCGTTGCTGACGACCAGGTCGGCCAGTGCGGCGGCAAAGGCGATGAACTCGTCATTCTTCGCCACGAAGTCAGTCTCGCAGTTGAGTTCGAGGATTGCGCCGAGCTTGCGATCGGCAGCGATCTTGATCGCCACCACGCCCTCGGCCGTGATACGGCTGGCAGCCTTGCCAGCCTTGGTGCCCAGACGGACTCGCAACAACTCCTCGGCGCGGTCCAGGTCGCCCTCGGCTTCCGTCAGCGCGCGCTTGCATTCCATCATCGGCGCATCGGTCTTCTCGCGCAGTTCCTTGACCAGTGCCGCGGTTATTGCCGCCATGTTCGTATCTCCCAGAATGCTCTGGCCGCACCCCTGGCGCGACCAACTCGTAAAAAGGGGCTGTCACGCAGCCCCGGATGTTAAGCCCAGAGGCTGCTCGGCCCCGGTGCCTATTCCTCGCTGGCCTGGTCGACCTCGACGAACTCCTCGCCTTCGGTCTCGATCACCTCCTGGAGCGATGCCTGGCGACCTTCGAGGATCGCGTCGGCCGCCGCGCGGGCATAAAGACGAATGGCGCGGCCCGAGTCGTCGTTGCCCGGAATCACGTAGTCGACCCCGTCAGGCGAGTGATTGGTATCGACCACGGCGACGATCGGGATTCCCAGCTTGCGCGCCTCGGTGGCCGCAATCTTGTGGAAACCGACGTCGATCATGAAGATCGCGTCGGGCAACCCGCCCATGTTCTTGATCCCGCCGAGGCTCTTGTTGAGCTTGTCCATTTCGCGCTGGAAAACCAGCGATTCCTTCTTGGACATCCGCTCGGTGCCGTTGTCGGCCACGATCGCTTCCATGTCCAGCAGGCGCTTGATCGAGCCCTTGACGGTCTTGAAGTTGGTCAGCATGCCGCCGAGCCAGCGCTGGTCGACGTAAGGCATGCCGGCGCGCAGCGCCTCTTCGGCAATGACCTCCCGGGCCTGGCGCTTGGTACCGACGAAGAGCACCGTCCCGCGGTTGGCGGCAAGCTTGCCGATGAAATTCATCGCATCCTGGAAGCACGACAGCGTCTTCTCGAGATTGATGATGTGGATCTTGTTGCGATGGCCGTAGAGGTAGGGGGCCATCTTGGGGTTCCAGAAACGCGTCTGGTGGCCGAAATGGACACCCGCTTCCAGCATTTGCCGCATTGTTACGGACATTGTAGGTAAACTCCTGTCAGGGTTGGGACTGACGCACCACACTGCGCCGGAAAGACATCCCGGCGCCAACCGCACAGCACCTGCACTACTCGGGACGAAGCACGCACCGGAACCAGCCGGCAAGATTCGCGCTCCTGACCTCAGGAACTGGCGGCACCCGTTGAGTACGGTGCGCGCTATTTCAACCGCCGCCGGATCGGAGAAACGGGCCACCAAATGGAAAACCCCTACCCCCGGTACGCACGAGCGGTTAACCTATAATCTTACCATGCCCATTACCATCAAGAAAGGCGACGAGATCGCCGCAATGCGCGTCGCCGGCCGGCTCGGGTCCGAAGTCCTCGACTTCATCACCCCCATGGTCGTCCCCGGGGTCACCACCGGCGAACTCGACCGCCTGTGCCACGACTACATGGTCGACGTCCAGGGCACGATTCCGGCGCCGTTGCACTACGCTCCCCCCGGTTATCCGCCCTACCCCAAATCGATCTGCACCTCGATCAACCAGCAGATCTGTCACGGCATTCCTGGCGATCGGGTGCTCAAGGACGGCGACATCGTCAATCTCGACATCACGGTGATCAAGGACGGGTTCCACGGCGACACCAGCCGGACCTTCCTGGTCGGGGAGGTCTCGATCGCTGCCCGTCACCTCACCGAGGTCACCTTCGAATGCATGTGGTTGGGCATCGACCAGGTTCGTCCCGGGGCTCGGGTCGGAGATATCGGCGCGGTTATCCAGCGCCATGCGCACGCCAACGGTTATTCGGTAGTGCACGAGTACTGCGGCCACGGCATCGGGCGCGAGTTCCACGAGGACCCGCAGATCATGCACTTCGGCACCGCGGGCACGGGAGTCAGCTTCGTACCCGGGATGATCTTCACCATCGAACCCATGATCAACGCCGGGCGCCGCCACGTCCGGCAGCTGGGTGACGGTTGGACTATCGTCACGCGCGATCGCAGCCTCTCGGCCCAATGGGAACATACCGTGCTGGTCACCGAGACCGGCCATGAGGTGCTGACGGTCTCGGCCGGTTCGCGGCCCAGGCCATCGTCGCTGCCCGGCAACTCCTGAAGGTGACCGCAGTGGGCACTGGTTCGACGCGGCCCCAGCCACCGGCAATCGAGTCCAGGCAGATCAGCGCCCTGCGCGACTCCTACCGCCAAGAGCGGGAGCGCCTGCTGGGCAGTCCGCGCACGGTGCCGGTTGCCCGCCTGATCGCGGCCCTGACGCGCAATGCCGACCGCACGCTCTGCGCCCTGTGGCGCGCGCAGCGGCTCCCGGCCGACGCGCTGCTGGTGGCGGTCGGGGGCTACGGCCGCCGCGACCTGTTCGCACAATCCGACGTCGATATCCTGATTGCCACCGCGACCGACCCGACCGGCGAGCTGGCCAGGCGGATCGAATCGTTCGTGGCTTCCTGCTGGGATATCGGGCTCGAGATAGCGCACAGCGTGCGCACTCTCGAGCAGTGTCTCAGCGAGGCGGAGGCCGACATCACGGTGCAGACCAGCCTGCTCGAGCGCCGGAGGCTGATCGGCAGCCCCAAGCTCTGGGCCGAGCTCGATCGCCGACTCTCGGAGGCCATGCGCCCGGCGGCATTCTTTACCGCCAAGCGCCTCGAACTGCGCCAGCGCCACGCCAAGTACGACGACACGCCCTACAGCCTGGAGCCGAATACCAAGGAAAGTCCCGGCGGGCTGCGCGACGTGCAGGTCATAGCCTGGACGGCGCGCGCCGCGGGACTGGGCACGACCTGGAGCGAACTGGCGGCCAACGGACTGATGACGGCGCGCGAAACCAGGCTGCTGCGCGACCGGGAGCGCACCCTGAAGGAGATCCGCCACGCCCTGCACCGCCTGGCTGGCCGGCGCGAGGATCGGCTGGTATTTGACCTGCAGACCACGGTGGCCCGCGAGCTCGGGTTTGTCGATGGCGACAGCCGGCGCGCGTCCGAGGAACTGATGCAGCGTTATTTCCTGGCGGCGAAGACGGTGACGCAGCTCAACACCATCCTGATGCAGAACATCGCCGCCAAGCTCTTCGATGCGCCGGGAGCCGAACCAGAGCCGATCGACGATGAGTTCCGCAATCGCGGCGGGCTGCTCGAAGCCATCGATCCCGGAATCTTCGAACGCGATCCGCCGGCGATCCTGCGGGCATTCCTGACCATGCAGCGCCACTCCGATCTTTCCGGGATGGCCACTGAAACCCTGAGGGCCATGTGGCTCGCACGTGACCGCATCAACCCCGGTGGGCGCGCCAATGCGCAGAGCCGGGAGTTGTTCATGGAGATCCTGAAGCAGCCGCGCGGCATCACCCACGAACTGCGCCGGATGAACAAGTGGTCGATCCTGAGCCGCTGCATCGCCCCGTTCCGGCGCATTGTCGGGCGGATGCAGCACGATCTGTTTCACGTCTACACGGTCGACACCCACATCCTGATGGTGGTGCGCAACCTGCGCCGCTTCGCCATTGCCGAACATGCCCACGAGTATCCGTTCTGCAGCCAGCTGATGGCCCAGGTCGACAAGCATTGGGTGCTCTACCTGGGGGCTCTGTTCCACGACCTCGCCAAGGGTCGCGGTGGCGACCACTCGAAGCTGGGCATGGTCGACGCGCGGCATTTCTGCCGCGCCCATGAGATCGCCGAAGAAGATGCCGCGCTGATCGCCTTCCTGGTCGAACACCACCTGACGATGTCGGCAATCGCCCAGAAGCGCGATCTTGGGGACCCCGACGTGATCGCGGGATTTGCCCGCATCGTGGGCACCGTGGAGTGGCTCAACGCGCTCTATCTGCTCACCGTGGCCGACATTCGCGCCACGGGGCCGAAGGTCTGGAACTCCTGGAAGGGTCGCCTGCTCGAAGACCTCTATCACGCCACCC
This sequence comes from Burkholderiaceae bacterium, assembly GCA_024637395.1. Classification (GTDB taxonomy): domain Bacteria; phylum Pseudomonadota; class Gammaproteobacteria; order Burkholderiales; family Burkholderiaceae_E; genus JAGXFR01. The sequence continues at coordinate 23,677 of JAGXFG010000118.1, forward strand.
GCCGTGTGCTCGACGGCGAGAGCGACATTCCTCCGGCCGACCGCCTCGACGCGCGGCGCCGCGAAACGGTGCGGGCGCTCAACCTCGGGGCGATCGCGCCGGCGCTCTACGAGCAGCTGTGGTCCAGGCTCGACATCGCCTACTTCATGCGCAACGACGCCCGTGACGTCGCCTGGCATACCCGCATGCTCTACCGCTACCCCGATACCCCCACCCCGATAGTGCGCGCCCGACTGGCGCCCGGCGGCGACGGTTTCCAGGTGGTGGTCTACATGCCCGACCAGAAGGATTTGTTTGCCCGGGTCTGCGGCTACTTCGACCGCAAGAACCTCTCGGTCATGGATGCCCGCATCCATACCACCGCGCACGGTTACGCGCTCGACAGCTTCCTGATCGTCGATCCCAACGGCGAGCGGCGCTACCGCGACATACTCTCGCTGGTCGAGGCCGAACTCACCGAATGCATCCAGCAGCAGGCGCCGCTGGCCGCGCCGGTGCAGGGCCGCATTTCGCGACGCTCACGCTACTTCCCGATCGTCCCGCAAGTGGACCTCCGGCCCGATGAGCAAGGCAAGCATTACCTCTTGTCGATCGTCGCTGGCGACCGCACCGGACTGCTCTACCGGATCGCCCGGGTCCTCGGCCTGCACGACGTCAACCTCTACACCGCGCGGGTGGCGACGCTCGGCGAACGCGCCGAGGACGTGTTCCTCGTTGACGGCGCCTCGCTCAGTGATCCGCGCGCCCAGTTGCGGCTCGAAACCGACTTGCTCGCGGCGCTCGAAACCGGCCACTAAGCGGCACCCGCGCAGCACCCATCCGGGTAAAGCGCTCTTCGAGTCCAGCGCTTAGCGCAGGGCGCGCAGGACACCTCTCACCCGGCCAATCGCGCTTTCGAGCACGACCTGGATGTCGGCGAGCGAGATCTGCCGGGCGCTATCACCGATTCCAGCCGCCGGGTTCGAGACCACTGCCAGGGTGGCGTACGCGATCCCCAGTTCCCGTGCCAGCGCGGCCTCCGGCATCGCGGTCATTCCGACCACGTCGCAGCCGTCACCGGCCAGGCGCCGAATCTCGCCGGCGGTCTCGAGCCGGGGTCCCTGGGTACAGCCGTAGGTGCCGCCGACCAGCAATGTCTCGCCGATGCTCTGGGCCGCGGCGACCAGCCGATCACGCAAGGCGCCGTCGTAGGGCTCGGTGAAATCGATGTGGGTGACCGGCTTATCCGGCCCCTCGAAGAAGGTACAGTGCCGGCGGTAGGTGTAATCGACGATCTGGTCGGGCAACAGCAACGTCCCCGCGGCCAGATCGGGACGGATCCCGCCAACGGTTGCCACCGAAACTGCGGCGGTCACTCCGGCTTCATCCAGGGCCCAGAGATTTGCCCGGTAGTTGATCTCGTGGGGGGCGATCGTATGGCCGTAGCCGTGCCGGGCCAAAAAGACGATCTCCTGCCCATCGATGCGCCCGAAACTAAGCGGACACGACGGATCGCCATAAGGAGTTCGCACCACCTGCCGGCGACGGTCGACCATCTCGTCGAACATCGCCATACCGCTGCCACCAATTATTGCCAGCATCGCCGCTAATCCCCTGCAGTCAATTTCATGAATTCGTCTTCGTCGAGTACCGCCACGCCCAGTTCACGGGCCTTGGCGAGCTTGCTGCCCGGCTCCTCTCCCGCGACCAGGTAGTCGGTCTTTTTCGACACCGATCCGGCAACGGTCGCGCCCAGGGCGCGCAAGCGCTCGTGCGCCTCGGTGCGGCTCATCGTCGCCAGCGTACCAGTCACCACGAAAGTGCGCCCGGCCAGCGCGCTCGAGTCGGGCTGCGCCAGTCCTTCACAGACTACTCCCGCGGCGCGCAAATCGGCGATCACCGCCCGGTTGTGGGGGTCGGCAAAGAAACGGGCAACGCTGGCGATAATTTCCGGTCCGACGCCTTCCAGCGGGATCGGTGCCAGCGCCTCGCCGCGGTTGCGCCGCCGGGCGTTCTCGCGCAGCACCTCCTGCTTGTGGAGCTCAACCATTTCCCAGTCCTCGTCCGCCAGCGCGTCCAGGTCGCGGTATGCGCGGGCCAGCACCAGCGCGACTTCCTCGCCGACGTGCCGGATGCCCAATGCAAAGAGCAGCCGCGCCAGCGTGGTGCGGCGCGAACGCGCGATCGCCGCCACCAGATTGGCTGCCGACTTATCCCCCATCCGCTCGAGTCCGGCAAGCTGGCCAGCCTCCAGGCGGTAAAGGTCGGCAGCGCTGTTGACCATGCCGGAATCCACCAGCGCATCAACCAGCCGTTCGCCCAGACCCTCGATATCCATCGCCCGGCGCTGCGCGAAATGCAAGAGCGCCTGCTTGCGCTGGGCCGGGCAAAAGAGACCCGAGACGCAGCGCCAGGCCACCTCCCCCTCTTCCCTGATCACCGGCGAACCGCAGGCCGGACAGACCCGCGGCATGCTGAACTGCTGCGGCTCCACCGCGCCCTCGGCAGCTGCCGCCGCAGGCTCGCGCGGCAGCGCCCGCACCACTTCGGGGATGACGTCACCGGCCCGGCGCACCACCACCGAATCGCCGATGCGCAAGTCCTTGCGCCGCACCTCGTCCTCGTTGTGCAAGGTGGCGTTGCTCACGGTCGTGCCGCCGACGAACACTGGCCGCAGCCGGGCCACCGGCGTCAGCACCCCCGTGCGACCCACCTGGACCTCGATGTCGAGCAGCTCGGTGACCGCTTCTTCAGCGGCAAACTTGTGGGCTATCGCGTAGCGCGGGGCGCGAGCCACGAAACCGATGGACTCATGCCAATCGCGCCGGTCGACCTTGTAGACCACGCCATCGATCTCGTAGTCGAGCCGCTCGCGCAGCGCCGAGATCCGCTCGAAGAACTCGCTCATCTGCTGCGGGCCGGTGACCTGGGAGCGCTCGCTCCCTACCGGGAACCCGGCTTCCCGGAGCCATTCGAGCAGCGCCCCGTGACTGAGCGGCAATTCCGCCCCGCGCACCTCGCCGACTCCGTAGGAAAAGAAGCGCAGGGCGCGTTGCGCGGTAATCGCGGGGTCGAGCTGGCGCAGGCTGCCGGCGGCCGCATTGCGCGGGTTGACGAAGATTTTCTCGCCGGCACTTTTCTGGCGCTCATTGAGCCGGGCAAAGTCGCTGCGATACATCAACACTTCACCGCGCACCTCCAGCACCGCGGGGGAAAGCCCGCGCAACTGCAGCGGCACGGCCTTGATGGTGCGCAGATTGGCGGTGACATCCTCCCCGGTGGCGCCATCACCCCGGGTGCTGCCGCGCACCAGCCGGCCATCCTCGTAGCGCAGGCTTACCGCCAGGCCATCGTATTTCAGCTCGGCGCTGTAGCTCAGTTGCGCTTGCTGCAGTCCCGCCGCCAGCAGCGATTCACGAACCCGGCGATCGAATGCAACCAGGTCGGCTTCGCTGAAGGCGTTGGCCAGCGAGAGCATCGGAACGGCGTGCCTGACCTCGGCAAAGCCGGCCGCCACCGGGGCGCCAACGCGCTGGGTTGGCGACTCGGCACTGGCCAGCTCGGGATGCTCGCTTTCCAGTCGTTGCAGCTCGCGGAACAGCGCGTCGTAGCGGGAGTCGCCGACCACCGGCTGGTCGAGCACGTAGTAGGCATAACCGTAATCGGCAATCAGCGCGCGCAACTCGCGCATCCGTTGCTCAATCGGCGCTGAGGAGGACGAGGCGCCCTCAGCGCCGAGGTTGCGCGCGGCCGTCATCGCCAATTCAGTTGAACAATCGCAGCGCCACCGGCGAGCCGGCTGCGAACCCTGCTGCCTCGAGCGAAGCGTAGCGCACGTCGAGCTGGCGTCCGATCGCCTCGATGGCGGCGTCATCGAGCGGCCGGCCGCCGTCATCGACCACCTCCGCGTAGAGGCGCTGGGCGAACTGCTTGGCGCACTCGAACATCTGTTCCAATGGCTGCCCTGCCGCCGGCGTGCGCGGCACGTCGAGCAGGAAGTTCAGCGTCCTGCCGGACTCTCCGAGGGCCAGCGAGAACACCGTCTCCCCGGCCGCTCCGAGGCGCGCGAAGCGCCCGGCGCCGCGATCGTGGAGGCTGAACAGGCGACCCAGCGAGGCCAGTGCCTCAACCGCCACCGGCTCGGGCGCGATCACGTTGATCCCGATCTGGGCGTCGAGCTGCGCGCAAAGCATGTCCAGTTCGCGCGCCCGCTCCAGGACCTCGTTCATTTCCGGAGTGTCCGCCAGTGCCGGCAACTCTTCAGCGACATCCTGCAACGCCCCGACGAACTCCGAGAACTCCATCGCGTTCAGCGGGCCATGACGGTTTGCCAGCAGGATTCCGATTCGCACCGCCCGGTACGTTGCCCCTGGTTCGAGAGCCGTCCAGTCGCCGGTCTCGCCTCCTGCGCCCTGCCCTTCGACGATCACCGGCTTGGCACCCACGCGCCGCAGGCCCTTCAACGAGTTGATCAATCGTTCGCCGGTCATCGGTTCTTCCAGCGGCAGCTCGACGATGCAGTCGGTCGCGGGTGAGATTCCCTGTCCCTGGGCCGGCGCCGCACTATCGCCGCCTTGCTCGGCGCCGCCGCCCAGCCGGGGCTCCTGGCGCTGGCCGGTAGCGTCGCCCTCGGTCGCGCCCCGCGCGCCGGCGTCGCGCTCGTCGGCCGCACTGCCTTGCTGGTCCGCCGCGAGCAGGGACTGCGCCCGCTGACGACCGCGCCACAGGTTATAGACAATGATCGCAGCCAGCCCGACACCGGCGACTATCAGCAGGCTGGTTACCAGGCTGCTCACGCCGCGACCTCGGCCAGGTTTGCCGCCGAATCGAGGTCGACCGCAACGATGCGCGATACGCCACGCTCCTGCATCGTCACTCCAATCAGTTGCTGGGCAAGTTCCATCGCCATCTTGTTGTGGGTAATAAAAAGGAACTGGGTCTCGCCCGCCATGGCGCGCACCATGTCACAGTAGCGCTGAGTGTTGGCTTCGTCCAGCGGTGCGTCGACCTCGTCGAGCAGGCAGAATGGCGCCGGATTGAGCTGGAACAGCGCGAACACCAGCGCGATCGCCGTCAGCGCCTTTTCGCCGCCCGAGAGGACGTGGATCGAAGTGTTGCGCTTGCCCGGAGGCTGCGCCATGACCTGGATGCCGGCGTCCAGGATCTCCTCGCCGGTCATCACCAGCCGGGCCTCGCCACCGCCAAAGAGTTGCGGGAAGAGCACGCCGAAATGGGAATTGACCGCATCGTAGGTGCTCTGGAGCAGCGAGCGGGTCTCGCGATCGATACGTCGAATCGCGTCTTCTAGAGTGTTCATGGCCTCGCGCAGATCGGCCGACTGCGCCGCCAGGAAAGACTCGCGCTCCTGGGCCTGCGTCAGTTCATCGAGCGCCGCAAGGTTGACCGCGCCGAACCCGGCAATCTCGGCGGTGAGCCGATTTACCTCCCCCTGCAGCCACGACGGACGAGGCGACTGGGGGAATGCCGCGCGCAGCTCGAGCTCGGCGTCGGCATCGACCGAAGCCTCCAGGAGCTGTTCCTGGTACTGCTCACGATTGAGGCGCGCGGCCTGTTCGCGCAGCCCCAGGTCAACCGAGCGCTGTCGCAGCGGCTCCTGTTCTTGCACAAGTCCAAGCCGCCGCTCCTCGGCCTCGCGCAATTCCACCGTCAAGCCATCGCTGGCCTCACGGGCAGCGGCCAGCGCGCGTTCGGTGTCGAGGCGCGCGGTCAGCGCTGCCTCGAGCGCCTGCTCCGCGGGCTGCGCCGAGAGCGCGGCGAGCTGAGCCTCGAGTGCCTGGAGTTGCCCGGATGCTTCATCCCGGCGCCGGTTGGCTTCCTCGATAGCGGCGCCGTGGCGGGTGATCGCGCCGCCGATCGAACGCACCGCAAACGAGGCCTCCTGGCTCTCGTTCTCGGCGGCACGCAGTTCCTCGCGGCGCCGCGCCAGTTCCTGTTCGGCGGCTTCGACCCGCTCGCGGGTTTCCTCCGCATGCTGCTGGCGGCCGCCGAATTCGCCGTCGAATTCGTCAAATCGCTGAGCCAGCTGGTCGGCGCTCGCCATCAGCCCGGCAATCGACTGTTCGGTCTCGCCCTGTTCGAGATCAACCCGGGCCCGCTCGCTGCGCGAGCGCTCATCTTCCTGCTCGAGACGCTGATACTCGAGACGCAGTGTCGCGGCGCCACGCACCGCCGCCGCATGAGCCTCGCGGGCACTGCTTTGGGCAGCCATTCGCTGGGCCGCGAGCGCCTCGACCCGCCCGGCCTGGCTGCGCGCCAGTTCGGCCAGGGTGCGCTGCTCCAGGGCCTCGCGCTCGAGCACTTCGAGCTCGTGGCGCCGGGCCAGCACCCCCTCCTGATCGGAGTCGGGGGCATAGTATTGCAGCGAATCGCCGCCGATCAGGTCGCCTTCCCTGGTGACCAGGCGGGCGTTGGTAGCCAGATGCCCGCGCTGGGCAAGAGCAGCCTCGACATTCTCCGCGACGAATACCTGGTCGAGCCAGCCATCGACCAACTGGCGAACGGCGGGATCGTCGGTCTTGACCAGCGTCGCCAGCGCCGTGAACCCTTCCGGGGCTTGGCGCCCGGCGGCGGCGGCGCTGGGCGAGAAGAATGTCACCTTGGTGGGCGGGCGATCGCCGGCAAACCCGCCGCCATGCTCCAAGCGGCTCAGCTCGAGCGCGTTGATGCGCTCGCGCAGCACGGCCTCGACGGCGTTCTCCCAGCCTTCGACGATCACGATGCGCTGCCAGAGCCGGCGCAGCTTATCCAGCCCGTGACGGGCGAACCAAGGGCCGCCGCGCGCGTGGCTCTCGGCCTGCTCCTGCACCTGGCGCAGCGCCGCGTGCCGGGCCTGGACCTGAGCCAACCGGCCCTCGGCGTCGCGCAGCTCCTGCTGCGCCGGACTGCGCCCGGCGTCAGCCTGCTCCCAGAGGGACTGGGCCTCGCCCAGTTGCTCGTGGGCGTCGTGCTCGACCTGCTGCGCTTGCACAAGCGCCGCCCGCACCCGTTCGAGTTCGACCGGATCACCGCGCACCAGTTGCTCGGCCTCGATGCGCAGCCGTTGCTGGCGCTGGCGGATGCTATCGATGCTGGCCTCGGCGGCGTGCCGCCGCGCAGCGCACAGATCCAGTTCACGGCGCACCTCGGCAACAGCTGCCCGCGCCTCATCGTGACCCTGGCGCGCGACCCGCAGCGCTTCCACGCACTGCGGCAGTTCGCCGGCCAGGGTTGCCACCCGCTGGCCACATTGATCTTGCAGGAGTTGCGCTTCCCCCAGCTGAGCCTGCGCCTCGGCGCGCTCGCGCGTCCCGCCCTCGGCCTGCACCTGCGCCGCCTCGATCTGGCGGCCAAGCGCGGCAATCCGTTCCCGCAACTGCCCCGAAGTCTGCGAGACCAGCCGGATCTCGCCCTCGATCCTGCCGACTTCGGTATTGGCTTCGTAATAGCGACCCTGCGCCGCATGGACGGCATCGGTGCCCTCGTGGTGACGGACCCGGATGAGCTCGATTTCGCTCTCGAGCTGCCGCTGTGCCGCCACCTGGCCTTCAAGTGCGGTGGCCGCCTCGGCGACCATTCGGGCAACGCGTTCGTGCTCGAGCCCGGCGTCGTCGCGCCGCACCAGCCAGAGCATGCGCTGTTTGCGCTCGCGCTCCTCTTCGGCCTCGCGGTAACGCCGCGCCACTTCGGCCTGGCGCTGCAGGCGCTCGATCTGGCCGGTCAGTTCGCGCTCGATGTCGTCGACGCGGACCAGGTTCTCGCGGGTATCTGCCAGCCGCGCCGCCGACTCGCGCCGCCGCTCCTTGTACTTCGATACTCCGGCCGCCTCTTCGAGGAAGATCCGCAATTCTTCGGGGCGGGCTTCAATGATCCGCGAGATCATCCCCTGGCCGATGATCGCGTAGGCGCGGGGACCAAGTCCGGTGCCGAGGAACATGTCGTGCACGTCGCGCCGGCGGACCGGCTGGTGGTTGATCTGGTAGCTCGACTGCCCGTCGCGGGTCAGCACCCGGCGCACCGAGATCTCGCCGTAAGCGGCCCAGCTGCCGCCGATCCGTCCGGACGAGTTGTCGAATACCAGTTCAACCGATGCCCGCGACGCCGGCCGCCGGTCGGACGCGCCGCTGAAAATCACGTCCTGCATCGACTCGCCGCGCAGTTCCGAGGCCTTGGACTCGCCCAGCACCCAGCGCACGGCGTCGATGATGTTCGACTTGCCGCAGCCGTTCGGCCCCACGACGCCCACCAGTTGACCCGGGACATCGAATGATGTCGGATCGACGAAGGACTTGAAGCCGGCGATCTTGATCTGTTTCAGTCGCACCGTAGTCGCCCTGAGCCATGGCCGACCGGCCCGCCACGGCGTGGAAATGTGGATCCCGCCAGCGTGCCGCGGGACCAGGCCATCTTCCCCGCAAATGCAAAGAGCCGCACGAGCGGCCCCAGAGTCGACCCGTATAATAGCATTCGAGTCCAGACCATCAGGGTCCGCCGCCACCGCCACCCGCGCGCCACTGCGCGCCACCGGGGCCGTGGCGAATTTATTGTTCCCATCTGCCGAATCAGTCGACCATGACCAGCCAGCCCAGCAAGATCATCGAGACCTTCCCGAACCCGAGTCCTGGGCGCGATTACTTCGTCCAAATCGAGGTTCCCGAATTCACCTGCCTGTGCCCGCTCACCGGCCAGCCCGACTTCGCCACCTTCCTGATCAGCTACGTTCCGGAGCAGCGCAACGTCGAACTGAAGGCTCTCAAACTATACATGTGGTCGTATCGAAATGAAGGAGTTTTTCACGAGGCGGTTACCAATCAGGTGGTCGACGACCTGATCGCGGCCCTTGATCCACGCTTCCTGCGGGTCACGGCCAAGTGGTACGTGCGCGGCGGAATCTTCACCACCGTGGTGGCCGAACATCGTCAGGCCGGCTGGCAACCGGCGCCCGCCGTCGATGTCCCGCCGCAGGTTTCGCAAACCAGCACCAGAGGCTGAAAAAGCCCGTTCGCTGACAAATTATATTATACTATTCAGTAGGTTGCGAAGATATCTTGAACCCACGTCTGAAGTTGCTGCACCCCTACCCGTTTGAGCGATTGCGGGCTCTGCTGGCTACGGTGGTGCCCTCTGCGGAGCACCGAGCGATCAACCTGTCGCTGGGCGAACCACGTCACCCGACGCCGGCCGTGCTGCGCGAAGCACTGGCCGCCAACCTCGACGGGCTTTCGAACTATCCGCCCACGGCCGGCAGCGCAGCACTGCGCGGCGCCATCGCGGGCTGGCTGCAACGCCGTTACCGGCTGCCCGCGATCGACCCGCAGCACGAGGTATTACCGGTCAACGGCTCGCGCGAAGCGCTCTTCTCCTTCGCCCAGGCGGTGATCGATCCGACCGGCGACGCCCTGGTGGTCAGCCCCAATCCCTTCTATCAGATCTACGAGGGCGCGGCGTTGCTGGCCGGTGCCACACCCTACTTCGTCGAACAATCGGCGGCCAACGGCTTCCTGTGCAACTGGGCGGGCGTCCCGGCAGAGGTCTGGGCCCGAACCCAGTTGCTTTACCTGTGCTCGCCGGGCAATCCGACCGGTGCGGTGATGCCGCTGTCGCAATGGGCCGAGCTGCTGGAACTGCGGGAACGCCATGGCTTTGCGATTGCGGCCGACGAGTGCTACTCGGAGATCTACTTCGATGAGGACAGCCCGCCACTGGGCGCCCTCGAGGCGGCGCACCAGCTTGGTGCCGGCAACCGCGGAATCGTGATGTTCTCGAGCCTGTCGAAGCGCTCCAATGCGCCCGGAATGCGCTCGGGTTTCGTTGCAGGCGACCCGGATCTGCTCGCGCCCTTCCTGCACTACCGCACCTACCACGGCAGCGCGATGGGGCCGGTCATCCAGCACGCCTCGACTGCTGCCTGGAACGACGAGCAGCACGTCCGTGACAACCGTGCGCTGTATCGCGCCAAATTCGCTGCGGTAACGCCGCTGGTGGCGAGCGTGCTCGAGACCTCGCGGCCCCAGGCCGGCTTCTACCTCTGGGCACGCGTCCCTGGTGACGACGATGTCACCTACTGCCGCGAGCTCTACCGCCAATATAATGTGCTGACCCTCCCAGGAAGCCTGCTCGGTCGCCAGTGCGATGGCCACAATCCGGGCCAGGGCTATATCCGGATAGCGCTGGTCGACACGCTCGACAACTGTGTCGAAGCGGCGCAACGCATCGTCCAATTCCATTCCACCAACCAGACAACCAAATGAGCAACCTTAAAGACATCATCGAACAGGCCTGGGACAAGCGCTCGGGATTCGATTCCAGGAGCGCCCCTGGCGAGTTGCGCGAGGCCGTGGCCCACGTCATTTCCGAGCTGGACGCCGGCCGGGTCCGGGTGGCCCAGAAGGTTGACGGCCAATGGACCGTCAATCAGTGGATCAAGAAGGCCGTGCTCCTGTCGTTCCGGCTCGATGACAACCAGCCGATGGGCGCCGGCGCCCTGCAGTACTACGACAAGGTGCCGACCAAGTTCGCCAGCTACAGCGCCCAGGACTTCGCCCAGGGTGGCTTTCGGGTAGTGCCACCGGCGGTCGCCCGCCGCGGCTCATTCATCGGGCGTAACGTCGTGCTGATGCCGTCCTATGTGAACATCGGTGCGTACGTTGACGAAGGCACCATGGTCGACACCTGGGCAACCGTGGGGTCGTGTGCCCAGATCGGGCGCAATGTTCACCTCTCGGGTGGGGTCGGTATCGGTGGTGTCCTGGAGCCGCTTCAGGCCAACCCGACGATCATCGAGGACAACTGTTTCATCGGCGCCCGCTCGGAAGTGGTCGAGGGGGTCATCGTCGAGGAGAATTCGGTGATTTCGATGGGCGTATTTCTCGGACAGAGCACGCGGATCTATGATCGGGCCACCGGCAAGGTCAGCTATGGCCGCATTCCGGCAGGCTCTGTGGTGGTTTCCGGCACCCTGCCGTCATCCGACGGTGCGGTGAATCTTTACTGTGCGGTGATCGTCAAGCGGGTCGACGCGCAAACCCGGTCCAAGACCGGAATCAACGAGTTGCTGCGAGGCGACTGAGGAACGAAGCCATGATGGACCGGATGCTGCAGTTGATGGCCGAACGCAAGGCGTCAGACCTGTTCCTCTCGCCCAACTCACCGGTGATGGACAAGATCAACGGCGTGGTCGCCCCGGTCAGCGAGCAGCGGCTTACTTTCCAGCGGGTCAATGAGCTGATCAAGGAGATCATCTCCGAGGAAGAATGGGCGAGTTTCGAACGCGACAAGGAGCTGACCACCAGCCACGGCATTGCCGGGGTGGGGTCGTTCCGGGTCAACCTGTTCCGGCAGCGCGGTTCGACCAGTGTCGTGATCCGCTATATCCCGGGCGACATTCCAACCTCGGCATCACTCAACCTGCCGCCCTTTCTCAACGACCTGATCGTCGAGAAGCGTGGCCTGCTGCTGGTGGTCGGCGCGACGGGTTCGGGCAAGTCCACCACACTCGCTTCCCTGCTAAATTACCGCAACGCCGAGCGCGCCGGCCACATCCTCACCATCGAGGATCCGATCGAATTCAATTTCCGGAATCAACGCTCGATCGTCAATCAGCGCCAGATCGGCACCGACACCGAGTCGCTCGATACGGCGTTGCGCTCTGCGATGAGGCAGGCGCCGGACTGCATCATGATCGGCGAGATCCGCGACCCCAGGACCATGTCGCAGGCGATCGCCTACGCCCAGTCCGGGCACCTGGTGGTGGCGACCATGCACGCCAACAACGCCTATCACGCCCTCAACCGGGTGGTCAGCTTCTACGCGCCGGAGAACCGCCACATCGTGCTGTCCGACCTTGCCGCCACGCTCAAGGCAATCGTCTCGCAGCGCCTGGTGCGCACGATCCAGGACACCAGGATGCCGGCGATCGAGGTGCTGCTGAATACCACCCACATCGCCGAACTGATCGAGCACGGCCGGCTCACCGACATCAAGGAAGCGATGGAAAAGAGCATCGCGGCGGGCTCAGTAACATTCGAACAGGCGCTGGTTCGTCTGGTGACCGAGCGCCGGATAACGCGTGACGAGGCGCTGCTGAACACCGACTCGCAGACCAACCTGCTATGGCTGCTGGAAAATGCTGATGGACAACCAGTTGACCAGCATGCCGGGCAGGCAAGCGATACCGCGTCTTTCGGCCCAATCTTCGAAGAGCGTTCGGGCGAACGAACAACGAGTGCTGGCGATGATTCCCGCACTGGCCCGCCGTCAGCCCCGGAGCCAAAGCCGGCCGCGCCGGCGGTCGGAGCCGGGGAGCAGCGCGATCCTTCATCACCGAATTTTTCCGATTTCCTGCTCAACATCTAAGATGAACGAGATCTGCGCAACCAGGGCCGCGAGCAGCTCACGCGGGTGCTACCCGGAGTGTCATCGGCCATGAGCCAGGCGGTGATTGAACTGACTGCGGAGCTGATCGGGCGCCGCTCGCTGACTCCCGACGACGCCGGCTGCCAGGAGCTGCTGCGCGCGCGCCTGGTGCCATTGGGGTTCGAATGCGAAGCCATCGCCAGTGGCGGGGTAACCAATCTTTGGGCGCTGCGACGCGGCACCGCCCCCGGACCGACCGTGGTCTTTGCCGGGCATACCGACGTGGTGCCGACCGGTCCGCTCGAGGAGTGGCTCTCTGACCCCTTTGTCGCGACCGAGCACAACGGCCGCCTCTATGGCCGCGGCGCTTCGGACATGAAGGCGTCGCTGGCGGCCTTTGTGGTTGCGCTCGAGGAACTGGCCGGCGACTGGCAGACAAACGCCAGCCAGCCAGTGGGCAGCGTCGGATTGCTGATCACCTCCGACGAGGAAGGCCCGGCTACCGACGGCACCGTCAAGGTGCTCGAGATATTGCGCGAACGCGGCCAGCGAATCGACTACTGCATCGTCGGCGAACCCACCTCGGTGCATACCCTGGGCGACACCATCAAGAACGGGCGCCGCGGGTCGCTCTCCGGACACCTGCGGGTCATTGGCCTGCAGGGTCATGTCGCCTATCCCCACCTCGCGCGCAACCCGGTCCACGACCTGGCCCCGGCACTGGCCGAACTCGCTGCCACCAGCTGGGACGAAGGCAACGAATTCTTCCCTCCCACCACCTGGCAAGTCTCCAACTTCCATGCCGGAACCGGAGCATTCAATGTCATCCCCGGTGAGGCGGTGGTCGATTTCAACTTCCGCTTCTCGACCGCCAGCACTGCCGAAGAACTACAAGAGCGGGTCACGACGATCCTGGAGCGGCACGAACTGTCGTACGAACTCGACTGGACCATCGGCGGCCTGCCTTTCCTCACCAAGCCGGGCCGGCTCTCGGACGCGCTGGTCGCAGCGATTCGCGAGGAGACCGGGGTCGCAGCGGAGCTTTCGACTACCGGCGGAACTTCGGATGGCCGGTTCATCGCCAGTATCTGTCCGGAAGTGGTCGAATTCGGGCCTCCCAACGACACCATCCACAAAGTCAACGAGCACGTCGAGCTGAGCTTCCTGGGTCCGCTCAAGAACATCTACGCCCGCACGCTGCGGACCCTGCTCACCCCATGAGCAGCCTGCATCAGCGGATTGTGCCCACCGGCGACGAGGGGCGTGCCGCGTTGGTCAGCGTGCGCGATCTGGTGCGCTACGCGACGAGCCGTTTTGAGGCCGCGCAGCTGTCTTTTGGCCACGGCAGCGCCGCGGCCTTCGACGAGGCGGTCTATCTGGTGCTGTGGTCATTGCACCTCCCACCCGATCGGCTCGAGCCGTTCTGGGACGCCCGGCTCACCGCGCCCGAGATCGGCGCGACCCTGGAACTGATCGAACGGCGCTGCACCGAGCGCGTGCCGGCCAGTTATCTGAGTGGCGAAGCGTGGCTGCGCGGCATGCGTTTCAAAACCGATGCGCGCGCCCTGGTGCCGCGCTCGCTGATCGCCGAGGCGCTCGACGAGAGCCTCGGACCATGGCTTGAGATCCATCATGAGGCGCCGCCGCAGTGGCCCGCACGAATCCTGGATCTTTGCACTGGTGGCGGCAGCATTGCCATCTTCTCCGCCGAGTGCTTTCCGCAGGCCGAGATCATCGCCTCCGACCAGTCGCCCACGGCCCTCGAATTGGCCGCCGAGAACCTGGCGCTGCACGGACTCGGGGCGCGGATCGCGCTCGTCCAGGGCGATCTCTACGAACCGCTCGGCGGGCAGCGTTTCGACCTGATCCTGTGCAACCCGCCCTACGTCAACGCGGCATCGATGGCCGCCCTGCCGCCGGAATTTCTCGCCGAGCCCCGCGCCGCGCTGGCCGGTGGCAGCGACGGGATGGACCTGGTGCGGCGCATTCTTGGCGGCGCCGCGCTTCATCTCGCGAGCGCTGGCCTCCTGCTGCTGGAAATCGGCCACGAGGCCGACCACTTCGAAGCGGCGTTTCCCGCCCTGGAGTTCTCCTATCTGGAAGTCAGTGCCGGGGCGCGGATGCTGGTGCTGGTGACCAGCGCACAGATCACCGCAGCCATCGACCGCGCGCCGGGCTGCTTCGAGTGATCAGGATGCGCGGTCTTGGTCTGTCGCTGGGCGGCAGACCGCTGCTCGAGAACGCCGACGCCGCGATCGCGCCGGGCGAGAACGTCGCCCTGATCGGTCCGAACGGCAGCGGCAAGACCACGCTGCTGAGGGTGCTGGCGGGAGAACTGGGCATCGACGCCGGCACGCTCGAACAGCCCTGCCGCGACGTGGTGCGTCTCGAGCAGTCGCCGCCGACTTCGCCCAATCCGGCCTGGCGCTACATCGTCGATACTGATCCGCAGCTGCGGGCAGCGCGCGCCCTGCTGGCGAGTTCCGAGGCCAGCGGCGAGGGCAATGCGATTGCGCTGGCTCACGATGCCTGGGAGCAGGCCGGCGGCCACCGTGCCGAAGCGCGCGCGCGGGAACTTCTTGCCGGACTGGGTTTCACTGATGCCGACGCGCTCGCGCCGGTCGACACGCTCTCGGGCGGATGGCGGATGCGCCTCAACCTGGCGCGCGCGCTGTTCGCCAGCAGCGACCTGCTGCTGCTCGACGAGCCCACCAATCACCTCGATCTCGACGCGATCCTGTGGCTCGAAAGATGGCTGGCGCGCTACGAAGGCACGGCGGTGATCGTGTCGCACGACCGCGATTTTCTCGACCGGGTCGCCAAGGCCACCCTGTCGATCGAGGATCGGCGCCTGGTGCGCACCAGTGGCGGCTACAGCGACTGGGAACTGCAGCGCAGCCAAAGACTTGCGCAGGCCGAGCATCAGGGCCGGGTCGATGCGCTCAAGGTTGCCCACCTGCGCTCGTTCATCGATCGCTTCCGGGCGCAGGCAACCAAGGCGCGCCAGGTGCAGAGCCGGATCAAGGCGCTCGAGCGCATCGCCCAGGTGGCGCCCTTGCGCGCCAAGAACGCGCTGGATCTCTCGCTTGCCGAAGCCGGCGACTGTCCCGATCCGATCGTATTCGCGGAGGACCTGAACGCCGGGTACGGCGACAAGGTAGTGGTCGGTAACGTCCGGATGACCGTCGAGCGCGGCGCGCGCATCGGGATCCTGGGCCGCAATGGCGCCGGCAAGACCACCCTGATCAGGACGCTGGTGGGCGAACTGCCACCGCTGGGTGGAAACCTGTACGTGTCGCGCTCGGTCCGGGTCGGATACTTTGCGCAGCAGGGTCTCGAGCGCCTGCGAAACGACGACAGCGCACTTGCCCATCTGCAGCGGGAAGCACCCGACGAGCGCGAGGTAGTGCTGCGCGGCTTTCTGGGGCGATTCGGGCTAAGCGGCGAAGATGCCACCCGCGCGGTCGGTCCCATGTCGGGCGGCGAGAAGGCGCGCCTGGCGCTGGCGCTGCTGGCCTGGCACAAGCCCCAACTGCTGGTACTCGACGAACCGACCAACCATCTCGACGCCGACACCCGCGACGCGTTAACCGATGCGCTGGCCGAGTTCGACGGCGCGCTGTTGCTGGTCTCACACGATCGTTATCTGCTGCGCGCCGCGGTCGACCGCTTCGTGATCGTGCGCGACGGCAAGGCCGAGCCATTCGAGGGCGATCTGGACCAGTACGCGGCGCTCTTGCAGGCCCGGGAAACTGGCGCCGGCCAGGGCGCCCTGCCAAACCAGGCCGAAGCTCCCACCTCGCGGCGCGCCGAACGCCGGGCAGCTGCCGAACAGCGCGCCGAGCGCTCGGCCCTCCTGCGGCCGCTGGAACGAGAGGTGAAACGGATCGAACGCGAACTCGAACGCGTGACTGCCGAACTGCGCGAACGCGAAGCCGCGCTGGCCGACCCGGCGTTATACGCCGATCCCCAACGCGCAGCCGAGTTGGGACGAGCCCGCAGCACGCTCGCGCAGTCGCACGATCGACTGGAACAGGCCTGGCTCGACGCCGTGGTGCAGCGCGACGGGCTCACCGGCGCGCTGGACGACTAGCCGCGCGCGCGGCTCGCCATCAGGGCAGTGTTTTCCTTCCGGTCAGCGGTGACCTGCTGCACGGTCTCGCGTTCGCCGAGCAGCGCCATATATGGCTTGAGCGGCAGCGCCGCGAGAAGATCCTCGCCGTAGATTCGCTTGGTCGCCATGGTGATCACCGGCAGGTGGACCACTGCCACGCAATCGGCCAGCGTGAACCGATCACCGGCGACATAGGGGGCGAACTTGGCGAGCCGCGCGAAGGCCGCGATGTTGCGCACCAGTTCCGGGCGGGCATCCTCGATCACCCTGGGGGCCGCGGTCTTGCCGAAGAATGCCTGCCCGTACAGTCGCCGCGCGACCAGTTCGAGATGCACGTCGAGATACCATGACAACTCGCGCACCTTGGCCGCGGCGTAAGGCTCGGCGGGCAGCAGCGGATGCTGCGGATAGGTGTCCTCGAGATACTCGAGAATCACCTGCGACTCACTCAGCGCGCCCTGCTCGGTCCTGATGAACGGTACCTTGCCCAACGGGCTGCAGGCGAGCGTCGCCTCGTCCTTGGTGGCCCAGTTCAGTTCCTCGGTAAATTCGATCTGTTTCTCGAGCAGGGCCAGCTTGACCTTGCAGTAATAGTTGCTCGCCGCGAAACCGACCAGTGTGATCATCGTGCCCTCCTCGGCCCAAGGTACGTCGGACGGCGACCCGCGAGACGGGTCACTGCGCCCGGTTGGAGATGGTGTGACGTGGCCAGCAGTGTAGCGCAGCGCTGCATCGTGGTGCCTCGCATACAATTCCTGCCATACCCATTGCTCCCAACCCAGAAATTTCCGAGGTCAATACAATGAGCACGCCCCAAGATTTCCCACGGATCGGTGTCGTCGGCGCCGGTGCCATGGGACGCGGTATCGCACAGCTGTTCGCCCAATCGGGCCACCAGATAGTTCTCTGGGACAGCCAGCCAGAGGCGACCACCGCCGCCCTGCAGGCGATCGGTTCGACCTTCGAGCGCCTCACCGAGAAGGGGCGGATGACGCCCGAAGAGGCGCAGGCAGCACGCGCGCGGATCTCGAGCATCGAGCGGCTGGAGGGGATGGCGAATTGCGACCTGGTGATCGAGGCGATCATCGAACGGCTCGATGCCAAGCGCCTGATCTTCGAGCGCCTCGAGGACATCACCGGGCCCGATGCAGTGCTGGCGACCAACACCTCGTCGCTGTCGGTAACCGCTATCGCCGCGGCCTGCAGCAGGCCGCAAAGGGTCGCCGGAATTCACTTCTTCAATCCGGTGCCGCTGATGAAGGTCGTCGAAGTCATCCGCGGAGTGCGCAGCGACGACAGCGTGATCGAACGACTGATCGCGCTGGTGCAGGCAAGCGGTCACCGGCCAGTGGTCGCGTCGGACACCCCGGGATTCCTTGTCAACCACGCTGGCCGCGGCTACGGCACCGAGGCCCTGAAGGCTCTCGGCGAGGGGGTCGCGGACGCAGTCACCATCGACCGGATCATGCGCGAACAGGTCAATTTCAATGGCAACGGCTTTCGCCTTGGTCCCTTCGAACTGCTCGACCTGACCGCGCTGGACGTCTCGCACCCGGTCATGGAGTCGATCTATCGCCAGTTCTACGACGAAGCGCGGTTTCGTCCCTCGGTGATCACCGCCCAGCGTCTGGCCGGTGGCCTGCTCGGGCGCAAGACCAAGGAAGGTTTTTACCGCTACGTCGACGGCAAGCAGGTGCTTGCCGAAGAGCCTCCGGTGCCACCGGCAGGCAGCCTGCCACCGGTCTGGATAAGCCCTGCCGGTGAGCGGAGCGCGGCCTTGGCCAAGACGGTCGCGGAGCTTGGCGCAACGCTCGAGAACGGCGCTCAGCCTTCTGCTCAGGCACTGATTCTGCTGGCGCCGCTGGGCGTCGATGCCACTGCCGCGGCCGCCGGCCTGGATGCCAGCCGCTGCGTGGCCATCGATACGCTGTTCGGCTACGCGGCCGGGTCCTGCAAGCGCCGGGTGCTGATGGCGACCCCGGCGACCAGGCCCGAGTTCGTGGCGGCGGCACGCAGCCTGTTTGCCGCCGACGGCGCGGCGGTTGACGTTCTGCGCGACAGTCCCGGATTCGTCGCCCAAAGGGTCGTCGCGATGATCGTCGCGATCGGCTGCGAAATCGCCCAGCAACGCATCGCCGAACCCGCCGACATCGATGCCGCGGTGCGGGCCGGACTGGGATACCCGGCCGGGCCCCTCGAGATGGGCGACCTGCTCGGCCCGGCGACGATCGTCGAGATCCTCGCGGGAATGCATGCCGTGACCGGCGATCAGCGCTATCGGCCATCGCAGTGGCTGCGCCGGCGCGCGCTGCTGGGCCTGACGCTGCACCATCAGGATTGAGCAGCGCAATGAGTGCCAGCCCACCGCCAGCCACCCGCCGGCGCATCTATCTGATGCGCCACGGCAGCGTCACGTATTTCGACGCCAACGGCCAGCCCCGGGAACCGGACGGCGCGCCGCTCAACGAAACCGGCCGGCGCGAAGCCATGGCAGCCGGAGAACTGTTCGCCCGGGCCGGGGTGCACTTCGACCGCGTCATCGTGAGCGGCCTGGTGCGCACCGTCGAGACCGCCGAACTGGTGCTCGGGGAAATGGGCGCCGAGCGCCGCCTGGAGGTCTGGCCGGAGCTGGTCGAGATCAAGGGTGGCCAGCTCTCGAAGCTGCGCGACGACGAATTGCGCGATGCGTTCCTGGGCTCGCTCGAGGGCTGTCCAGATCCGGCGACGCGCTTCCTGGGCGGCGAATCGATGGGAGAACTGCTGGACCGGGTGATCCCCGCGATCGAACGGCTGCGCGCCAGCACTGACTGGGAAACCGTGCTGCTCGTCTTGCACGGCGGCGTCAATCGGGCGATCCTCTCTCATGCCCTGACCGGCGAGCATCGCCTGCTCGGGGGACTGCAACAGTCACCGGCGTGCGTCAGCGCGCTCGACGTCGGGGCCAATCCCCGCGACTGGGTGGTGCGCTATGTAAACCTGTTCGCCAGCGACTTGCTCCAGCGCCACGCGCGCCGGACAACGATGGAAGAACTGCTCGATCAGTATCTGGTAGGGAGAAGAAGATGAGCCAGGGAAAGCCTGACGGCCCCAAGCAACAACCCAGCGCGGCAGCAGCTTTCGTGGGAACGATGCCGGTTTCCGATCGCCATCGGTTCGACGTCGCGGCGCTCGAGGCCTGGTTGCACGAGCATTTGCCCGGATTCAAGGGTCCGCTCAAAGTCGAGCAATTCCGCGGCGGCCAATCCAACCCGACCTACAAGCTGACGGCCCCGGAGCGCAGCTACGTGATGCGCACCAAGCCGGCTCCGGCCAGCCTGCTGCTGCCATCGGCGCACGCGGTCGAACGCGAATTCGCGGTCATGAAGGCATTGGCCGGCACCGGCGTGCCGGTTCCCGAGGTCTACTGCCTGTGCGAGGACGAGGCCGTGATCGGCCGCGCCTTCTTCCTGATGGAGCTGGTCGTCGGCCGGGTGCTCTGGGAGCAGTCGCTGCCCGGCATGACCAGGGCCGAGCGCCACGCCGTCTATGACGAAATGAACCGGGTGATTGCAGCCCTCCATTCCGTCGACCCGGCCGCCGTCGGCCTGGCCGAGTTCGGCAAGCCCGGCAACTACTTTGCGCGCCAGATTGCCCGCTGGAGCCGCCAATATCGCGCCTCCGAGACCGAGACCATCGAAGCGATGGATGCCTTGATCGAATGGCTGCCGCAGCACATCCCGCCCGGCGAAGAGACGGCGATCGTTCACGGTGATTACCGGCTCGACAACCTGATTTTCGCTCCCGACGAGCCCCGCATTCTGGCGATTCTCGACTGGGAGCTCTCAACCCTCGGGCATCCGCTGGCAGACTTCTCGTACCACTGCATGGGCTACCACATCGCTCCCGGGGAATTCCGCGGCATCGGCGGGCTCGACCTGGCCGAACTGGGCATCCCCAGCGAGGAGGAGTACGTCGCGCGCTACTGCGAGCGCACTGGTCGCACGGGCATCGACAACTGGGACTTCTATCTCGCCTACAACCTGTTCCGGCTCGCCGGCATCCTCCAGGGCATCATGCGCCGGGTGGTCGACGGTACTGCTTCCAGCCAGCAGGCCCGTGACGCCGGCCGCCGCGCCCGCCCGCTGGCGGAAATGGGCTGGGCCATCGCCCAGCGGGTCTGAAAATCAAGGACTACGCAATGATCGACCTCTACACCTGGCCGACCCCCAACGGGCACAAGATCCACATCATGCTCGAGGAATGTGCCCTGCCCTACGCGATCCACGCGGTCGACATCGGGGCCGGCGAGCAGTTTGACCCCGAGTTCCTGGCGATCAGTCCGAACAACAAGATTCCCGCGATCGTCGACTCCGACGGACCGGGCGGCAAGCCGTTCACGCTGTTCGAATCGGGCGCCATCCTGCTCTACCTGGCGGGCAAGACCGGGCGGTTCCTGCCGCGTTCGGAGCGGGGCAAGTATCGGACCCTGGAGTGGTTGATGTTCCAGATGGGCGGATTCGGCCCGATGCTCGGACAGGCCCACCACTTCCGGATCTATGCCCCCGAACGCATCGAGTACGCCTATCAGCGCTACACCCGCGAAGCCGCGCGTCTCTATGGTGTCCTCGACCGGCGGTTGGCGGAAACCGGCGCATACATCGCCGGCGGGCAGTACACGATTGCCGACATGGCGCTGTGGCCCTGGGCGCGCTCGCATGCCAACCAGGGGATCGACTTCGCCGACTACCCGCAGGTCGGGCGCTGGTTCGAGAAAATCGGCGCGCGGCCCGCAGTCAAGCGGGCGGTCAAGGTGCTCGCCGAGCGGCGGCGGCCGTTGGTCGACGAACAGGCGAAAGCCAACCTGTTCGGCGGCGAGCAATACCTCCGGCGTTAACCGGTCGGGAAGCGGCCAGGCTTACTGCAGCGGACTCTTGACCACCTTGGGAAGCGGAAACGAAAACACCTCGATCCCTTCTTCCTCGAGTTCGCTGCGGTCGGCAGCCGAGGCGACGCCACGAATTCCGCGGCTGGGCGACTCGTGATAGTGAATGCGGCGCGCTTCCTCCGCGAACCCCTCGCCAACGTCTTCGGTGTGCTCGACGATGTGGCGCGCGACTCGCAGCCAGGCGGCCTGGGCGTCATGGGGATTGGCAACCGGTTCACCAGCGGGATGGCTGGCGGGAGCCGACGCTTCCGGGGAATCCTTGGACAGGTTCAGGTGCGGCGCCGCCGGCAGCTTGCGAATGGTTTCGCTGCCGCAGATCGGGCACACCAGCAGCCCGGAGGCCAACTGGGTGTCATACTCATCGGCTGAGGCGAACCATCCTTCAAAGCGATGATCGTCCCCGCAACAGAGATTGAATACCTTCATACTTGTCCTGCACTCCAGCCCATGGTCAACAACTACCCTCCCATTGTACGAGCAATCATTGACAAGACCACGATGAACTGCGGGGTTAGCGGGTATCGGGAGGCGGGAGCCGCTGTGCTCGCAGCCGCTGATCGCAGCTACCGCGGGGCACCAGCGCGATGAGCGCCCGGGAACCCCTGGTCGTCTCGATCGACGAGGCGCTCGAACGGCTGGGCAGTTTTGCCGCGGTGATCGACGCCCGCAGTCCCGGCGAATATGCCGAGGATCATTTGCCGGGAGCCATCAACCTGCCAGTCCTCGACGATGCCCAGCGCGCCCAGGTCGGCACGATCGACCGGCAGATTTCGGCCTTCGAGGCCCGCCGGATCGGCGCCGCAATGGTGTGCAGCAACATCGCGGGGATTCTGAGCGGTCTGCTGGCCGACAAGCCGCGGGAGTTCAACCCCCTGGTGTACTGCTGGCGCGGCGGGAACCGCTCCGGCGCACTGGCCACCGTCCTGGCCCGCACCGGCTGGCGGACCACCGTGCTCGAGGGCGGCTACCGCGCCTACCGGCGCCGGGTGCTGCAGGATCTGGCCACGCTGCCGGAGCAGTTCAATTACATCGTCGTGGCCGGGCGAACCGGTAGCGGCAAGAGCCAGATCCTGCGAGATGCGGGGCAGCTCGGCGCCCAGGTTCTTGACCTCGAGGAACTGGCCGAGCACCGCGGCTCGGTCCTCGGGCCGATTCCCGGCTGCCCGCAACCGAGCCAGAAAGCGTTCGAGAGCCGGATCTGGTCGGCCCTGCGGGCGATGGACCAGCGCCGGCCGGTGCTGGTGGAATCCGAGAGTCGCAAGGTTGGCCAATGCCATCTTCCGGATGCGCTCATGGCCCGGATGAGGGCGGCACCGTGTCGGGTGATCAGCGTTCCTCTTGAACTGCGGGTGGCGCTGCTGCGGCGTGAATACGCCCACTTCGTGGCCGACCCCGCTGCCCTGTGCGAACGTCTGGGACGCCTCAGCGACCTGCACTCAGGACCGGTGATGGCCCACTGGCTGGAACTGGCGCAGAGCGGCGACTGGGACCGCCTGGTCGAATTGCTGCTGACCGAACACTATGACCCCGCCTACGACCGCTCGATGAAGCGCAACTTCAGCACCCTGGCGACAGCACTCACCATCGAAGTGCCGCTGCCCGCCGCGGTTGCGGATCGACCGGGGGCGCTCGACGCGGCTCTGGCAAGCGCCGCCAGAGATCTGCTCGCCAGCATCACCGATCCGGCGGCGCCCTGAGGCGCCTCGCCGGGATGATCGGCGCAGCGCGCCGGAGGCCGCTACTGCTGGAGGCCGGAATCGCCCTCTGATACTTTGGTGATGGTGACCTTGGAAGCCGCTTTCAGCGCTGCAAGGTAGTCCAGCAACGCCTGTCGTCCCCACAGCTGGTTGGCCTGCTGGCGGTACTGCGGGCGGCGCCGCGCGAGTTCGTCTTCGCTTGGCAGGGAAACCTTATCGATGCGCGCGACCACGTAACCAGCCGCGCCGGCGTCGATGCCGGCATATGCCGGCAGCGGTTTGGCGGGGACCAGCATGATCTGTTCAATCGCCTCGGGAGAGAAATCCCCCGGAGCTACCCGTGACACCGTCTTCGCGGCCCCAAAACCATCCGCAGCTGCCGGAGCGCCACGCAACTCGGCCAGCTTCTTCTGCCCGGCGGCGATAGCCATGCGACTGGCCTCACGCTCCACGTAGGCGGTGCGGATGCGGTCCCGGACGGCTTCGAACTTCGGGGTATTGGCCGGCCGATATTCGGCAATCCGTGCCGACACCAGTGTCCCGTTGCCAACGTCGATGGCCTCGGTATTGCGCCGGGTGCGCACCGAATCGATGGCAAACAGCGAGTCGATCACATTCTGGTTGCGCAGCGGTGAATCCTCTGCCAGCTTGTCCGATCCGGTTCGGGTCAGCCCGTCAAAACGCTTGATCTCGAGCTTGAAACGCTCGGCCGCCGGCTTCAGGCTGTCGGCCTGCTCATAGACCGTATTGGTGAAGCCCTCCGCCAGTTCGGCAAATTTCGCGCTGGCCTGCTGATTGCGGATCTCGGACTCGATCTGGGCGCGCACCTGCTCGAACGGCGGGACCGATCCACCCTTGATCCCGGTCAGCTTGATCAGGTGGACACCGAATTCGGTTTCGACCGGAGCGCTGATTTCCCCTTCCTTCAACGCGAATGCGGCGTCCGCGAACTTCCTGGTCATCGTATCGCGGGTGAAGTAGCCGAGGTCGCCGCCCTGGGTTGCCGAGCCCGGATCCTGCGAGTTGGCCTTCGCCAGCGCCGCAAAATCCGCGCCTGCGCGCAGCTTGGCAAGCAGTTCATTGGCATTGGCCAGCGCCGCATCCCGGGTCATGTCCGGCCCGACCTGGATCAGGATGTGACTGGCC
This sequence comes from Burkholderiaceae bacterium, assembly GCA_024637395.1. Classification (GTDB taxonomy): domain Bacteria; phylum Pseudomonadota; class Gammaproteobacteria; order Burkholderiales; family Burkholderiaceae_E; genus JAGXFR01. The sequence goes on from JAGXFG010000118.1 coordinate 47,888, forward strand.
TGGCGTTCTTCCTTGGTGCCAAACCGGGCGCGGTTCTGCTCGTAGTACGCCAGAACCTCTTCGGGCTTGAGCACGATCTGCGCCGCCACCGCGGCGCGGCTGAGCACCAGGTAGTTGATGTCAGCGACTTCCGGCTCCAGGAATGAGTTCGCGTTGGTCTCGTAGTACTTGCGCAAATGGTCCTCTTGCGGCTTCACCTCGGCAGTGAAGTCCTGCGCCCGAAAGACCAGTTCCCGCACCTCGCGGCGCTGCTCATTGTCGACGATCAGACGTTCGAGCACCGCGCGGGGGATGAATTCGGTCTGGGAGATAGCTTGTGGCAGCACCTGCAAGGCGAGGTCGCGGCGCATTTCCGACTCGAATCCCAGCTCGCTCTTGCCTTGGGCGGAAAGCATTGCCCGGTAGCGCTCGGCGTCGAAGGTGCCGTCTTCGCGGCGCAGACCGGGAATCCCGGCGATGGCGCTGCGCAACTGGGTATCGGGAATGGCGATATGATCGGCGGCAGCCTTGCGCGCCAGCACCCGCTGAACCACCAGGCTGTCGACGATCTCGGCGCGCGCCTCGGGCGTTTCGAACAACCGCGGATCGAACTTCTCGCCCAGCACCTGGCGCATGTTTTCGATCTGCCGGCGCTGCGCCAGCTCGTACTCCTGGCGCGTGACGGGCTCACCGTCGACCCGGGCAACCAGGCCCTCGTCGGAAAACAGCCGGTCGTAGCCGGAAATTCCGAAGAAAGCGAAAGCGGGGAAGATCAGCAACAACAGGAAACCCAGCAGGATCCGCTGATGTTTGCGAATCGATTCGAACATTGTGCTGCTCTCCTTTCCGCTCCGACGCCTGGAACCCCCGTTTAAGGCAGCACCGCGCCCGAAAAAAAAGGGGGAACTCGCGTTCGCCCTTGACATGTCGCGGAGGGAACCCCCGTCGCGAGGAAGTTTACAGCATCGCGCAGGTGCCCGCAAACCAACGCCCCACGTCGGCCGAGGCGGGAAAAGCGGCCTCCTGCCGGGTGCCCGCGCGAGCGTTCAACCCAGCGCCGCGACGACTTCCGGCGGAGCCTGCACCAGCTCGATCAGGACCCCCTCGCCGCTCACCGGAAACTCGTCGTTGCCGCGCGGATGGATGAAGCAGATGTCGTGGCCGGATGCGCCTGCCCGGATTCCGCCGGGCGCGAAGCGCACGCCGTTGGCGCTCATCCACGCCACCGCCGATCGCAGGTCGTCGACCCACAGCCCGACATGATTGAGCGGCGGCAGGTGCACGGCCGGCTTGCGCTCGGCGTCGAGGGGCTGCATCAAATCGACTTCGATCTCGTGCGGCCCGTTGCCCAGTGCACAGATGTCCTCGTCGACGTTCTCGCGTTCGGAAACGAAACTGCTCTTGATCTTCAACCCCAGGACGTCGACCCAGAGCGTGCGCAAGCGCCGCTTGTCGAGGCCGCCGAGGGCGATTTGCTGAATGCCGAGGATCCTGAATCCCCGCTCGCCCGGGGTGGCGCCGGACGAGCTTCCGGCAGCGCTGGTGGCAGGCTTGTTCATCGCATCAATCCTCAGACGAAGCGCAGGATGGGCTGATCGACACTGAGGCTCTCCCCGCCCTTCGCGAGCACTTCGGCGACTGTGCCATCCTGGGTTGCGGTGAGGATGTTTTCCATCTTCATCGCCTCGATGACCGCCAGCCGGTCACCGGCCTGAACCGTCTGCCCGGCCTCGACCGCGACCTCGGCCAGCAGACCTGGCATCGGCGAGAGCAGCAACTTGCTGGTGTCGGCCGGGGCCTTGAACTGCATCAGGCGATGCAATTCGGCGGCCCGCTCGGAGAGCACCATCGCGTCGATCTGGGTGCCGTTGTGCATCACGCGGCAGATCAGGGCACTCTTGGCCGTGCCGCGCTCGGCCTGGGCAACGAAGGGTTGTCCGTTGCAGATTCCGGTCATGCGAATGTCGTTCAGCTGCGAGCGGCATTCAATCCGATAGACCCGTTCGTGGACGGTCACCGTCGCCCGCCCCTCGGAACCCACGAAATCGTCGATCCGGACCGGATAGCGGAGATGATCGCCGTCGGCCTGGATCACCATCACCACGTAGGAGCTGTCGAGCTGCACCTCGTGGCCCGGCAGCTGGCCGCTGATGCCCTTGGCGCGCTCGCGGATCTTGCGCCGGATAAAGGCCGCCAGGGCGACCAGGAACAGCGGGTCGTCGTGCGGCACATCCTCGGACCTGAAGCCGCTCGGGTAGTGCTCGGGGATGAAACCGGTGTTGAAGTTCCCGGCCACGAAGTCAGGATGTGCCAGCAGTGCCGACTGGAACGGTATGTTGCTGCTGATGCCCCGGATCACGAAGGCGTTGAGTGCCTCGCGCAAGCGGGTGATCGCGTCCTTGCGGTCGCGCCCGTGAACGATCAGCTTGGCGATCATCGAGTCGTAGTACATCGGGATTTCGCCGCCCTCGTACACCCCGGTGTCGACCCGCACCCCGCCGACCGGCTGGCCATCGGGTCCCGGGGGCGGCATTGGCAGCGACGCCTCCAGCGTCTGGTCGGGCGGTTCGTAGCGCACCAGGCGCCCCACCGAAGGCAGGAAGTTGCGAAACGGGTCCTCGGCGTTGATCCGGCATTCCATGGCCCAGCCATTGCGCGCGACCTGTTCCTGGGTCAGCGGCAGCTTCTCCCCGGCGGCCACCCTGATCATCAGTTCCACCAGGTCGAGACCGGTGATGCACTCGGTCACCGGATGTTCCACCTGGAGCCTGGTGTTCATCTCGAGGAAGTAAAAGCTCTGGTCCTTGCCGACCACGAATTCGACGGTACCGGCGCTCTGGTACTGGACCGCCTTCGCCAGCGCCACCGCCTGCTCGCCCATGGCCCGGCGCGTTTCCTCGCTGATGAAGGAACTGGGTGCCTCCTCGATGACCTTCTGGTGGCGGCGCTGGATCGAGCATTCGCGCTCCCACAGGTAGATACAGTTGCCGTGGGCGTCGCCCAGGACCTGGATCTCGATGTGGCGTGGCTCCTCGACGAACTTCTCGATGAAGACCCGGTCGTCACCGAAACTGTTGCGCGCCTCGTTGCGGCACGAGCTGAAGCCCTCGAAGGCTTCCTTGTCGTTGGCGGCCACCCGCAGGCCCTTGCCGCCGCCACCGGCGCTGGCCTTGATCATCACCGGGTAGCCGATGTCGCGGGCGATTTCGACCGCCCGCTCGGGGGTCTCGATCGCATCCGGCCAGCCCGGTATGGTGCTGACGTTGGCTTCCTTGGCCAGTTTCTTGGACGCGATCTTGTCGCCCATGGCGCCAATCGAATGATGCTTGGGGCCGATGAAAACGATCCCTTGCTCCTCGAGCTGGCGCGCGAAATTCTCGTTCTCGGACAGAAAGCCGTAGCCCGGGTGGACGGCCTGCGCGCCGGTTTGCCGGCAGGCGGCGATGATCTTGTCCATGACCAGATAGGACTCGCGGCTCGGCGCCGGCCCGATGCATACCGCCTCGTCGGCAAGTTCCACGTGGCGGGCGTCGCGGTCGGCTTCCGAATACACGGCGACGGTGGCGATACCCATGCGTCGGGCACTAAGAATTACGCGGCAGGCGATTTCGCCCCGGTTGGCGATGAGAATCTTGTCGAACATGGTTTGATTTCCCCGAGGCCCTAGAGCGGAATGTTGCCGTGCTTGCGCCACGGATTTTCGATCTTCTTGTCGCTCAACATGGAGAGCGAGCGGCAGATGCGCTTGCGGGTTTCGTGCGGCTGGATCACGTCGTCGATGTAGCCGCGGCTGCCAGCCACGAACGGATTGGCAAAGCGCGCCTTGTATTCGGCCTCCCGGGCCGCCAGCTTCTCGGGGTCGTTCTTGTCTTCCCGAAAGATGATTTCCACTGCGCCCTTGGCACCCATCACCGCGATCTCGGCGCTCGGCCAGGCGAAGTTGACGTCACCGCGCAGGTGCTTGGACGACATCACGTCGTAGGCGCCACCGTAGGCCTTCCTGGTAATCACCGTGACCTTGGGCACCGTGCACTCGGCGTAGGCATAGAGCAGTTTGGCGCCGTGCTTGATGATCCCGCCGTATTCCTGCGAAGTGCCGGGCATGAACCCCGGCACGTCGACGAAGGTCAGCACCGGAATGTTGAACGCGTCGCAAAAGCGCACGAAGCGCGCGGCCTTGATGCTGCTGCGAATATCCAGGCACCCGGCGAGCACCATCGGGTTGTTGGCCACCACCCCCACGGTTCGGCCGGCCAGGCGGGCAAAGCCGATGACGATGTTCTTGGCGTAGTCCGGCTGCAGCTCGAAGAAATCGCCATCGTCGACGACCTTCAGGATCAGCTCCTTCATGTCGTATGACTTGTTGGGATTGTCCGGCACCAAGGTATCGAGCGACAGGTCCAGCCGGTCGGTGGGGTCTTCGCTGTCGCGGTAAGGCGGCTTTTCGCGGTTGGAGAGCGGCAGGTAGTTGAAGAATCGCCGCAGCAGCATCAGCGCCTCGACGTCGTTCTCGAAGGCCATGTCGGCGACCCCCGACTTGGTGGTGTGGGTCACCGCACCGCCCAGACCCTCGGCGCTGACTTCCTCGTGGGTGACGGTCTTGACCACCTCCGGCCCGGTCACGAACATGTAGGAGCTGTCCTTGACCATGAAAATGAAATCGGTCATTGCCGGCGAATAAACCGCCCCGCCGGCGCACGGCCCCATGATCAGGCTGATCTGCGGAATCACGCCCGAAGCCATCACATTGCGCTGGAAGACCTCGGCATAACCGCCCAGCGAGGCCACCCCTTCCTGGATGCGCGCGCCGCCCGAATCGTTCAGTCCGATGACCGGCGCACCGACTTTCATCGCCTGGTCCATGATCTTGCAGATCTTCTCGGCATGAGCCTCGGACAGGGCACCGCCAAAGACCGTGAAGTCCTGGCTGAAGACGAACACCAGCCGGCCGTTGATCATCCCGTAGCCGGTAACGACGCCGTCGCCGGGAATCTTGTTGTCGGCCATCCCGAAGTCGTTGCAGCGGTGCTCGACGAACATGTCCCATTCCTCGAACGTGCCTTCGTCGAGCAGCAGCAGGATGCGCTCCCGTGCGCTTAGCTTGCCCTTGGAGTGCTGCGCCTCGATGCGCTTCTCCCCGCCGCCCAGGCGCGCCAAAGCCCGTTTTCGTTCGAGCTCTTCAATGATGTCGTGCACGACGCAGTCTCCTCGTTGGTCTTCTGTCTGGTTGCGGCCTGCGCCGCGTTGTACTCAATCCATTAGATCAAGCAGGCGCCGCGCGGCCACGGACGGCGCCAGGGTGCCGGCGCGAACCGCCGCGCTCAGCTCCGGCAACGCGGCCCGAACCTGGGGATGGTCGCGAAAGCGCGCCTTCAAACCGGATTCGATCCGTTCCCACATCCAGCCGTGGTCCTGTTCGTGGCGGCGCGCCGCCAGTCTGCCACTGGCTTCCTGCGCCGCCCGGAACCTGGTCACCGCCTCCCATGATTCTTCCAGCCCCTGGCCATCGAGGGCGCTCACCAGCAGCACCGCGGGCTGCCAGGCGGCGCCGCTCGCGGCGGCTGCCGCCGGGGCACGGTAGCGGCCGAACATCCGCAGTGCCGCGGCAATTTCATCATGCGCGCGCTGCGCAGCGATCCGGTCCAGGTCGGTCTTGTTGATCAGGACCAGGTCGGCCAGCTCCATCACCCCCTTCTTGATCGCCTGCAGGTCGTCGCCGGCGTTCGGCAGGAGCATCAGCAGGAAGATGTCCGTCATCCCGGCGACCGCAATTTCCGACTGCCCCACCCCGACGGTTTCGACGATCACGATGTCGTAACCGGCCGCCTCGCAGACCCGGATGGTTTCGCGGGTCATCTCGGCGACCCCGCCTAGCGTACCGGAAGCCGGGCTGGGGCGGATAAAGGCTGCCTCGTGAACCGAGAGCCGATCCATTCGGGTCTTGTCGCCGAGTATCGATCCCCCGCTGACGCTCGAGGACGGGTCGACGGCCAATACTGCCACCCGGTGGCCCTGACCAACCAGGAGCAGCCCCAGCGCCTCGATGAAGGTCGATTTGCCGACCCCAGGAACTCCCGAGATGCCCAGCCGCAGCGCCCGGCCGCTGGCCGGCAACAAGGCATTGAGCAAATCGTCGGCACGGGCGCGATGAGTCTCCAGTCGCGACTCGAGCAGCGTGATCATTTTCGCCAGCGCGCGCCGCTGCGGCGCGCCCGCCGGCCCCAGCAGGGCTGCGAGCAAGGCACTGTCGGCGGCGTTCATCGCGCTCATCGGCACCGCTGCGCTCAGGTCCCGGCCAGCTGTTTATGGATCTGCGCGAGCACGTCGCGCGCCGATTCGGTGATCGGCGTCCCCGGCCCGTAGATGCCCTTGACCCCGGCGCGCCTCAGGGCGTCGTAGTCGGGTCGGGGCACGACGCCACCGACGAACACCACGATGTCCTCGCCGCCCTGCTTGCGCAGTTCCTCGATGACCTCTGGTACCAGCGTCTTGTGGCCCGCGGCCAGCGTTGACACCCCGAGCGCGTGGACGTCGTTTTCGATCGCCTGGCGCGCGCATTCCGCCGGGGTCTGGAACAGCGGTCCGATGTCGACGTCGAAGCCAAGGTCGGCAAATGCCGTGGCGACCACCTTCGCGCCCCGGTCGTGACCATCCTGGCCGAGCTTGGCCACCAGCACCCGCGGCCGCCGGCCGTGAGCCTGTGCGAAAGCCTCGATCTCCTCCTTCACGGCGGCCCACCCTTCACCCGATTCATAAGCAGCGGCATACACTCCGGTCACCTTGTGCGTATCGGCGCGATGGCGCCCCCAGGACTGCTCGAGCGCCGAGCTGACCTCACCCACGGTCGCGCGCAGCCGGATGGCCTTGACGCTGAGATCGAGCAGATTGCCGGTTCCGCTCGCCGCGCTCGCCTCCAGGGCCTGCAGCGCCGCCGCCACGCCGGCATTGTCGCGCGTTGCGCGCACCTGTGCGAGGCGCTCGATCTGGCTCTCGCGCACCTGCACGTTGTCGATCTCGCGGCTCGCGATCTCGTCTTCCTGCGCCAGGCGGTACTTGTTGACCCCCACGATGGTGTCGCGGCCCGAATCGATGCGCGCCTGCTTCTCGGCCGCGCTGGCCTCGATCTTGAGCTTGGCCCAGCCGGAATCGACCGCCTTGGTCATGCCGCCCATCGCCTCGACTTCCTCGATGATGGCCCAGGCCGCATCGGCCATGTCCTGGGTCAGCTTCTCCATCATGTAGCTGCCCGCCCAGGGGTCGATCACGTTGGTGATGTGGGTCTCTTCCTGGACGATCAGCTGGGTGTTGCGGGCAATCCTGGAGCTGAACTCGGTCGGCAGCGCGATCGCCTCGTCGAAACTGTTGGTGTGCAGGCTCTGGGTGCCGCCAAAAACTGCCGCCATAGCCTCGACGGTGGTCCGGATGACGTTGTTGTAGGGATCCTGCGCGGTCAGGCTCCAGCCCGAAGTCTGGCAGTGGGCACGCAGCATCAGGCTCTTGGGACGACGCGCATTGAAGCCCTTCATGATCCGGCACCAGAGCAGGCGCGCGGCGCGCAGCTTGGCGATCTCCAGATAGAAGTTCATGCCGATGCCCCAGAAGAAGCTCAGGCGGGGGGCAAAATCGTCGACATCCATGCCGCGGGCCAGTGCGGTCTTGACGTACTCCTTGCCGTCGGCCAGCGTGAAGGCCAGCTCCAGCGCCTGGTTAGCGCCCGCCTCCTGCATGTGATAACCGGAGATCGAGATCGAGTTGAACTTCGGCATGTGCAGCGCGGTGTACTCGATGATGTCGGCGATGATGCGCATCGACGGTGCCGGCGGATAGATATAGGTGTTGCGAACCATGAACTCCTTGAGGATGTCGTACTGGATGGTCCCCGAGAGTTGCGCCTGCGTCACCCCCTGCTCCTCGGCCGCGACGATGTAGCCCGCCAGCACCGGCAACACCGCGCCGTTCATGGTCATCGAGACGCTGACCTGCTCGAGCGGGATGCCGTCGAACAGAATCTTCATGTCCTCGACCGAATCGATCGCCACCCCGGCCTTGCCGACGTCCCCGGTCACTCGCGGGTGGTCGCTGTCGTAGCCGCGGTGGGTCGCCAGGTCAAAGGCCACCGATACGCCCTGCCCCCCGGCGGCCAGCGCCTGGCGGTAGAAGGCATTGCTCTCCTCGGCGGTCGAGAA
>JAGXFG010000119.1 GCA_024637395.1 Burkholderiaceae bacterium
GATCGTGCCTTCTTCCTTGTAGCCGCGGACGTGGATGTTGTCGTGGTTGGTGCGCCGGTAGGTCAGCCGATGGATCAGCCAGGGGTAGGCGTGGAAAGCGAAGATGACCGGCCGGTCGCGCGTGAAGAGCGCGTCGAAGTCCGCATCCGAGAGGCCGTGCGGATGCTCGGTCTGGGGCTGCAGCTTCATCAGATCGACGACATTGACGACCCGGATGCGAAGGGCGGGCAGTTCTTCGCGCATGATCGAAACCGCGGCCAGTGTTTCGAGCGTCGGCACGTCGCCGCAGCAGGCCATGACCACATCGGGACCGTCCCCGGACTCACCTTCGGCCGACTCGTTGCCGGCCCAGTCCCAGCTGCCGATGCCTGCGGCGCAATGCGCTGCGGCCGCGTCCATCGCCAGCCACTGCGGCGCCGGATGCTTGCCGGCGACCACCACGTTGACGTAGTGCCGGCTGCGCAGGCAGTGGTCCATCGTGCTCAGCAGGGTGTTGGTGTCCGGCGGCAGGTAGACGCGCACGACCTCGGCCTTCTTGTTGACGACGTGATCGATGAAGCCGGGATCCTGGTGCGTAAACCCGTTGTGGTCCTGGCGCCAGACATGCGACGCCAGCAGGTAGTTCAGCGACGCGATCTTGCGTCGCCAGGGCAGTTCGGCACTGACCTTCAGCCACTTGGCGTGCTGGTTGAACATCGAGTCGATGATGTGGATGAAGGCCTCGTAGCAATTGAACAAGCCGTGCCGGCCGGTGAGCAGATAGCCCTCGAGCCAGCCCTCGCACTGGTGTTCGCTGAGCATCTCCATCACCCGGCCCTCGGGCGCCAGCCACTGGTCACCCGCAGTCGTGGCTGCGTACCACTGGCGGTTCGTCGCTTCGAACACCGCGGCCAGGCCGTTGGAGACGGTCTCATCCGGCCCGAAGACGCGGAAATTGCGTTGGTTGTCATTGAGCCGGGCCACGTCGCGCAGGAACGGCCCGAGCACGCGCGTGTCGCCGATTCCCGGAGCGCCCGGAACAGGCACCTGCGCCGCGTACTCACGGTAGTCAGGCAGTTGCAGGTCGCGCAGCAGCAGGCCGCCGTTGGCGTGGGGGTTGGCGCCCATGCGCCGGTCTGCGCTCGGCGCCAGCGCCGCGAGTTCCGGCATCAGCCGGCCCTGCGCATCGAAGAGTTCTTCAGGCCGGTAGCTGCGCAGCCAGTCTTCGAGCAGCGCCAGGTGTCCGGGGTGATCGGCCGGGTGCAGCGGCACCTGGTGCGATCGGAAGTTGCCTTCGACGGGTTCACCGTCGACCCACTTCGGTCCCGTCCATCCCTTGGGCGAATTCAACACGATCACCGGCCAGCGCGGGCGCACGCTCTGGCCGTGCTGGCGTGCCTGGCGCTGAATGCGCTGAATCTCCAGCACCGCTTTATCCAGCGCCGCGGCCATCAGGGCGTGCATCGGCGCGGGCTCATGCCCCTCGACGAAGATCGGCGTCCAGCCGCAGCCGCGCAGGAACTGCTCCAGTTCGGCGTGCGTGATGCGCGCCAGCACCGTCGGGTTGGCGATCTTGTAGCCGTTGAGGTGCAGGATCGGCAGCACCGCGCCGTCGGTGACCGGGTTGAGAAACTTGTTCGAATGCCAGGCCGTGGCCAGCGGCCCGGTCTCGGCCTCGCCATCGCCGACCACGCAGGCGACGATCAAACCGGGGTTGTCGAACACGGCGCCGAACGAATGGCTCAGCGAGTAACCCAACTCGCCGCCCTCGTGGATCGAGCCCGGGCATTCGGGCGAAGCATGGCTGGGAATGCCGCCGGGAAACGAGAACTGCCTGAACAGTTTCTTGAGGCCCGCCTCGTCCCGACTGATCTCGGGGTAGACCTCGCTGTAGGTGCCCTCGAGGTAGGTATTGCCGACCACCGCCGGGCCGCCGTGGCCGGGTCCCGAGACGTAGATCATGTCCAGGTCGTAGGTCTTGATGACCCGGTTCAGGTGCGCGTAGATGAAGTTCTGGCCCGGGGTCGTGCCCCAGTGTCCGAGCAGCATGGGCTTCACGTCGGCCAAGCTCAACGGACGCCGCAATAGCGCGTTATCCCATAGAAAGATCTGGCCGACCGACAGGAAGTTGGCGGCACGCCAATAGGCATCAAGCTCTCCGAACGCGGCGTGGTGCGTAGGTGCGGGAGTGGGTATTTCGGTCATCGAGATACGTTATACCTTGGCGGGCTTTGGCCTCTGTTCGTCACCGTACATTGCGGCGCCGCAGGACAGCTCGTCGGCAGCCGATCACAAGCGCTGGTACCCGCGTGCGGCAGCGCACAGACATCGCGAAGGCATGGGCACAAGGTGAGTTGATGCCGGACCGATCACCCGATGCCGGCTGGCGTCGCGCGCCAGGCGTCACGAAATCAACGTGGGTCGAAGACGACGGTCGGCCCAGTCAAGGAGCATGCACCATGCTGCGAAACCTTAATGACATCGAGAAATGCACCCTGCACGCGACCGACGGCGACATCGGTCAGGTCAAGGATTTGTACTTTGATGACCACGCGTGGGTGGTTCGTTACCTCATCGTCGACACCGGCTCCTGGTTGTCGGACCGAAAGGTGCTGATCTCACCCATTTCCATTCAGAAACCCGACTGGCCGGCGCACAGGCTTCCGGCCGCTATCACCCAGGAGCAGGTCAAGAACAGCCCCGACATCGAAACCGACAAACCGGTATCGCGCCAGCATGAGGTGCAGTACCTGGGCTACTACGGCTATCCCACATACTGGGGCGGGGCCGGGATGTGGGGTGGCGGGATGTTTCCGATGGAGATGTATCCCGGGTACGCCGGACTCGCGGGCGGCGCCGCCGATCGGGAGCTGGCCATCGAGGAATTCGCCAAGGCGGATAACGCGGAGCACCCCGAGAACGATCCTCACCTGCGCAGTTGCGAGGCCGTCATCGGCTACCACCTCCACGCCACCGGTGGCGAGGTGGGGCATGTGGAGGGTTTCCTCATCGATGACGAGACCTGGGCCATCCGCTATCTCGTCGTCAACACCAGCAACTGGTGGCTCGGGCACAAGGTGCTAATCGCTCCACAGTGGGTTAGCGGCGTGCACTGGTCGGATCGGACCGTGACGGTCGACCTGAGCCGCGAGGTGGTGAAGGCTGCGCCACCCTACGACCCGTCGGACGAACTGGACCGCACCGGCGAGAGCGGGCTGTACACGCACTACCGGCGCGAGCCGTACTGGAAGGACGGCTCGAAGACCGAGCGCAAGATCTGATGTCGACCAGCAGGCGCGCACAGTGACCACACCGGCCCTGCAGTTGCTCTCGAACGGCCGTTACCACGTGATGGTCACGGCGGCCGGCGGCGGCTACAGCCGGTGGAACAGTGTGGCCCTGACCCGCTGGCGCGAAGATGCCGGCGAGCGCGGCGGCGGACAGTGCTGCTACCTGCGTGACAAGGCGGACGGACAGGTCTGGGCGACGGCGGCGCGGCCCCTGCGCAATGCCACCGGCGAGTACGATGCCAGCTTCGTGCCGGGGCTGGCGACCTGGCACACACGCTGCCTGGATATCGACACCCGGACCGACATAACGGTCGCGCCGGACGACGACGTCGAGTTGCGGCGGCTGCACATCACCAACCTTTCGGCGCGGCGCAGAACACTGACACTCACGAGCTACGCCGAGATCGTTCTCGAAGCGCAGGCCGCCGACAGCGCACACCCGGCGTTCGAGAAGCTCTTCATTGAGACCGAGGTGATGGGCCCGGTGCAGACCCTGGTCTGTTCGCGACGCGCCCGCTCACCCGACGAGACCGCGCCCTCGATGTTCCACTTGCTCGTGGCCCCCGACGGCTTCGGCTTCTCGCACGAGACCGACCGCATGCGTTTCATCGGCCGCGGCCGCAGTACCGACGATCCCCAGGCCTTGGATACCGACGCGCCCTTGTCGGGCAGCGTGGGCTCCGTGCTCGACCCGGTCGTGGCCATCCGCTGCAGCGTGACCCTCGATCCGGGACAGACAGCGGTGATGGACTTCTTCACCGGCATCGGGGCGTCGCGCGAGGCCTGCGCGGCGCTGGCGGTGCGGTGCCGCGAACCGAAGTTTGCGGAAGATCTCGCGGCCAAGGCAGGCCGCCAAGCCCGCGAAGTGCTGGCGCAGGTCGACGCCGGCGAGGCTGATGCGCGCCTGTTCACGCACCTGGCTGCCGCGCTCCTGGTCGCTGACGCCCGCTGGCGCGCCCCGCTCGACGTGCTCGCACGCAACGGCCTGGGACAGCCCGGCCTGTGGGCCTTGTCCATCTCCGGTGACCTGCCCATTGTCCTGCTCCAGGTCGACTCGCTCGCGCAGATGGGTCTGGTTGCTCAGGTCACGCAGGCCCATGCCTGGTGGCGAAAGATGGGGCTGGCCGCGGATCTCGTGATCCTCGTCGACGACGTTGGCGCCGAACCTGCCGATCTTCAGGCGCAGATCGCGACCGCACTGGAGGAATCGGGCGACGCGGGTCTGGCCGACAAGCCAGGGGGCAGCTTCGTGCGGGCCACGAGTGCGCTGTCCGAAGAGACCCGCGTGCTGCTGCAGTCATTCGCCCGCATCGTGATCGACGCCAGCGCCGGACCGCTCGAAGCGCAGGTCGAACAACGCCTGGGCGCGGCCGCTGTCGGCTCGCGCGCGCCGCTGCCGGCCGTGCCCACCCAGGAGCGAACGGCGGGCGCGCCCGAAACCGCCCCGGGTCAGCCCACCGGGTTGCTGTTCGCCAACGGCCTCGGCGGCTTCACGCCCGACGGCCGGGAGTACGTGATCACCGTCTCGGCGGGCCGGATGACGCCGCTGCCCTGGGTCAACGTCCTGGCGAACCCGCAGTTCGGAACTCTGGTCTCCGAAAGTGGCAGCGCCTGCACCTGGAGCGAGAACGCGCAAGCCTTCCGTCTGACCCCCTGGGCCAACGACCCGGTGAGCGATCCCAACACCGAGGCGTTTTACCTCCGCGACGAGGACAGCGGGCACTTCTGGTCGCCCACTGTGCTGCCGAGCGCAGGCAAGGGGCCCTATGTGACGCGCCACGGCTTCGGCTACAGCGTCTTCGAGCATGACGAAGACGGCATCGCTTCGGCGCTCACGATGTTCGTGGCCAGCGACGCGCCGACCAAGTTCGTGGTCCTGTCCCTGTGCAATCGCTCGGGCCGGGCGCGGCGGCTCTCGGCCACGGGTTACCTGGAATGGGTGCTCGGCGACGAGCGCTCGAAAACCGCGATGCACGTGGGCACGACGCGCGGCAACGCCAGCGGCGACGGCGCCACGCTGTTCGCCCACAACCCCACGAATATCGACTTTGCGCAGCGCACGGCCTTCTTCGATGTCGATCTGGCCGCCGACGACGTCGTCAGCGCCTGCGGCGACCGCCAGGCATTCCTCGGGCCCGAGGGCAGCCTGCGCCGGCCCGACGCGATGGGCGCGGCACGGCTTTGCGACTCGGTCGGTTTTGCGCTCGACCCGTGCGCGGCCCTGCGCGTGGCATTCGAGCTGAAGGACGGTCAGACGCGCGAGATCGTCTTTCGCCTCGGCGCGGGCGCCACCCCTGAAGACGCGCGAGCGCTGGTGCAGCGCTGGCGCGGATCTGCCCCGGCCCATGAGGAGCTGGCAGCCGTGAAGCAGCACTGGGCGCGCACGCTCGGCGCGGTGCAGGTCCGCACGCCCGACAAGTCGTTCGACCTGCTGGCCAATGGATGGTTGGCGTACCAGACGCTGGCTTGCCGGCTGTGGGCCCGCAACGCGTTCTACCAGTCCAGTGGCGCCTTCGGCTTTCGCGATCA
>JAGXFG010000120.1 GCA_024637395.1 Burkholderiaceae bacterium
GGTGGCATGGTCTCGTCGACCGTGCTGACGCTAGCAGTAATCCCGGCGATCTACGCGCTCGTCAAGCAGTGGCGCATCAAGCACAAGGTGCTGCGCTAGGACTGCGGCGGCGGCGATGCGCTGCTGCGCCGGGTCCCCTACTCGTGGCGCAGGGCATCGATCGGGTCGAGCCGCGCAGCGCGCCGCGCCGGGAAGAAGCCGAAGATGACGCCCATCGCCGCCGAGAACAGGAACGACAGGACGTTGATCTGCAGGTCGAACATGTAGGGCACCGCCATGATGTCAGCGATGATGATCGACGCCCCGGTGGCCAGCGCGATCCCGACCAGTCCGCCCAGGCTCGAGAGCACCACCGCCTCGATCAGGAACTGCAGCAGCACTTCGCGCTCGAGCGCGCCGATCGCCAGCCGGATGCCGATTTCGCGGGTCCGTTCGGTGACGCTCACCAGCATGATGTTCATGATGCCGATGCCGCCCACCAGCAGGCTGACGGCCGCCACCGCGCCGAGCAGCATGGTGAGCACCTTGGTGGTGCCGGTCAGCGCGTCGGCGATCTGGCGGGTATCCATCACCCGGAAATCGTCGTCCTCGTTCTCGCTCAGGTTGCGCCGCTCGCGCAGCAGCCTGGTGAGCTGCGTCTTGACCGCTTCCAGCGACGCACCACTGCGCGCCGCGACCATCAGCCGGCTGACGTCCCGGCTTCCGGTCAGCCGGCGCTGCACGGTGCTGAGCGGCATCACGATGGTGTCGTCCTGATCGGAGCCGAAGGCCGACTGGCCCTTGCCCTTGAGCAGGCCGATCACCTCGCAGGCAATATCTGCGACCCGAATCTGGCTGCCAATCGGGCTCTGGCGGCCAAAGAGCTTGCTGCGCAAGGTCTCGCCGAGCACGCACACCGCGCGCCCGGTGCGCTCCTCGCTGTCGCTGAAGATCCGCCCGGCGGCCAGTTCCCAGTTGCCGGCGGGAAAATATTCGGCCGTCGACCCGGTCACCGTGGTGGTCCAGTTGGCCGCGAGGTAGACCGCGGTCGCCGACTTGTTGCTGACCGGCGCGACCGACTTGGCGGCGCCGATTTCGTTGCGGATCGCCTGCGCGTCCGACATCCGGAAGCGCGAGACGCCGGTCGAGCCATGCCCCTGGCCGGGAATCACCATGATCAGGTTGCTGCCCATGCTGGCGATCTGGTCGGACACGGTCTTGGTGGCGCCGTTGCCCAGCGTCACCAGCGTTATCACCGCGGCGACCCCGATCACGATCCCGAGAATCGTCAGGAACGAACGCAGCAGGTTGCGCCGGATCGCGCGCAAGGCGAGCAGCAGGGTGTTCCAGATCATGAGGCGCGCTCCCCGCCGTTGTCGCTCGCCACCCGGCCGTCGACGAAGCGCACGATGCGCCGGGCGTAGGCGGCCATCTCGGACTCGTGGGTGACCATCAGCACGGTGATGCCGCGGTCGCGGTTGAGCATCGTGAGCAGTTCCATGATCTCCCGGCTGGTGGCGGTGTCGAGGTTGCCGGTGGGCTCGTCGGCAAGCAACACCTCCGGGTTGGTAACGATCGCCCGCGCGATCGCGACCCGCTGCTGCTGGCCGCCGGAGAGCTCGCCGGGAGTGTGGGTTTCCCAGCCGTTCAGCCCGACCTGCGCGAGGGCCGCGCGCGCGGCCGCGTGGCGCTTGCCCGCCGGTTCGCCACGGTAGATCAGCGGCAGCTCGACGTTTTCCAGCGCGGTGGTGCGCGCCAGCAGGTTGAAGCCCTGGAACACGAAACCAAGATAGTGGCGGCGCAACAGGGCGCGCTGCTTGCGGGTGAGCTCTTCGACGTGCACGCCCTCGAATTCGTAGGTGCCGCTGCTGGGCGTATCGAGGCAGCCAAGGATGTTCATGACGGTTGACTTGCCCGAACCGCTCGGTCCCATGATCGCAACAAATTCACCCGCCGCGATGCTCATGTCGACGCCGTTGAGGGCCAGGAACGAGGCCTGGCCCTGGCCGTAGGACTTGGTGACCCCGGCAAGTCGAATGAGCGCCGCAGCGCTGGTCATGGCTGGGTTTCCGCGAGCTCGGTGATTACCTCCGCGCCTTCCTTGAGCGCCCCGCCGGTGATCTCGGTCACGGTCCCGTTGGTGGCGCCGACCGTGACCTCGACCGGGACTGCCTTGCCATCCTGCAAAACCCAGACCTTCTGGGTGCCGCCCACGGGCGCAACCCTCGCTTTCGGGGTCTGCGGCCGGCGGCGCGGCATCAGGGAGCTGAAAATGTTGCCGCCCGACTTCTTCTTGGCCTCGGGCGGAGGGGGGGGCTCGAAGCGCAGCGCGGCGTTGGGCACCAGCAAGGCGCTGTCACGCTCAAGCGTGACGATATCGGCGGTCCCGGTCATGCCCTGGCGCAGGCTGAGATCGGAATTGGCGACCGCCAGAACGCCGAGGTAGGACACCACCCCGTCCTTGATCTGCGAACCGTAGCCCACGCGGGTGATCACCGCGCTGAACGAGCGCCCCGGCCAGGCGTGCACCGTGAACGTCGCCTTCTGGCCGGCCTTGACCGACCCCACGTCGGCCTCATCGACGCTGACCTGCAGTTCCATCTTGGAGAGATCCTCGGCGAGCGAGAAGAGCACCGGGGCCTGCAACGAGGCGGCCACGGTCTGGCCCGGCTGAACCTTGCGCGAGAGCACCACGCCGTTGATCGGCGAGCGGATTTCGGCCTTGCCCAGGTTGGTCTCGTCGGTCTGCAAGCTGGCCCTGGCCTGAGCGACGCTGGCTTTGGCAGTGGACTCGTTGGCCGCGGCGCGCTTGACGTTGGCGTTGGCCGCGTCGAGTTCGAACTGGGCGGGCACCTTGCCGCCGGAGAGTTCGGAGACCTTCTGCAGCCGCGCGAACTGGGCCTGGGTCTCCATCACCGTCGCCTGGGCCTGGAGCACCTGCGCCTCGGCCGAAGCCAGGTTGGCGCGCGACTTGACCACCGCATCCTGCAGTTTGGAGGGATCGAGCCGGGCCAGCCGGTCGCCTTTCTTGACGACGTCGTTGTCATCGACGAATACCCGCTCGACGATGCCCGACAGTTCGCTGCCGACATCGACCTGGTTGGTCGGCTGGAGGTTGCCGGTGGCCGAGACCTTGACCACCAGCGCCCCGGTAGTGACCGCCGTGGTGCGATAGCGCGGCTGCTGGCCGCTGTCGGCGCCGTCGCGGCCGAAGTAGAACCAGGCGGCACCGGCGATGACCAGCACCAGGACGAGCCACAGCGTGCGCTTGCCCCAACGAGCCAGCGGCGTGCTGCCGCCGGTGGCGAGCAGCTGCTGCAGGTCGGGGGAGTCACTGCGGGGCGCCGGCGGGGCGCTGGCCGGAGCGGCTGGTTGCGGGGAAGCGGGCGGGGGCGTGTTCATCGTCCATCCTTGGCGGTGAGCGGCTCGGGCACGGCGGACCAGCCGCCGCCGAGCGCCTTGTAGAGCTGGATCTGGGCCGCGCTGACCTCGCCAGCGCTGGCCGCGAGCTGGTCCTCGAGGCCCAGCACCGTGCGCTGGCTGCCGAGCACGGTCTGAAAATCAGCCAGTCCGGCGGCATAACTCTGGCGGGCAAGTTCGAATGCCGAGCGCGCCGACGCCGCCGCCCGGGTGAGTGCCGCGTTCGTCGCGCGGGTGTTGGAGAGGTTCACCAGCGCGTTCTCGACCTCCTGGAGCGCCGCGAGCACTGCCGCCTGGTAGGACAGCCGGGCCTGTTCGAGCAAGGCATCCTGCACCTCGATGGTGCCGCGAATGCGCCCGGCATCGAAGATCGGCGCGGTGATACCGGCCAGGAGCGAGAGGCTGGTCGCGTCCTTGCTCACCATGCTGGCGAGACTGGCGGCGTTGAGTCCCAGCGAGCCACCGAGCCGGAAGCTCGGGTAGCGGGCCGCTTCGGCAACGCCCAGTCGGGCGGTCTGAGCCGCGAGCCGACGCTCGGCGGCGCGGACATCGGGGCGCTGGCGCAGCGTATCGGCGGGGATACCGGCGCCGACGACGTCAGCGACCGGGATCTTTGCGGGCGTTGCCAGCCGGTCCGGGAGCTCGCCCGGGGCACGGCCGAGCAGGAGCGAGAGCTGATTGCGGGTGGCGTCGATGGTGGTGTAGAGGCCCGACATGCTGGCGCTGGTGCGCTCCAGCTCGGTCAGCGCCTGGATCTCGTCCAGCCCCGAGACCAGCCCCGCCTGGTGACGCCAGCCGGTGATCCGGTAGAGTTCCTGTTGAGCAGTGAGATTTGCTTCGGTGAGCGCCAGGCGCCGTTCGGTGGTGCGCAAGACAATATAGTTGCGGGCCACCTCGGCAACCAGGCTCACACGCGCGCCGTAGACGTTCTCGGCGCTAGCCTGGTAGTCAGCGGCGGCAGCTTCCAGTTCCCGCTTGCCGCCACCAAAGACATCGATCTCCCAGCTGGCGTCGATGCCGGCGGCGAAGGAATTGCGGTCGAGCCCGTTGCCCGCCTCGAGGCGGCTGGCGCTACCCGAGGCCGTGACCGTGGGCGCGAGATTGGCTGATGCCAGGCCGCGCCGGGCGCGGGCTTCGCGCAGCTTCGCCGAGGCACTGGCTAGATCGGAGTTGGCCGCGAGCGCGTCGGCGACCAGGGCATCGAGCACCGGGTCATGGAACAGGCGCCACCATTGGGCCAGCACGGCCGGATCGCTCGCCGCCGCCTCCGGAGCTCCCCGCCACGCGGCCGGGGTGGTGGGCTCGGGCGCCTGGTAGGTCGGCCCGGGGGCGGCGCAACCGGAGAGCGCGGCCGCCAGGACCACGGCGGCAAGCCGGGGCCGCAGCGCAAGCGCCAGGTCCGCCAACGAAACTGGCAAGAGGGCCGACTTGGCCCGCGAAAGAGGAACGTCAGTCATTATTATTGGTTCGGCAGGTTTCCGCTGAGGCTGAACAGCAGCGCGCAGCGTCGGGCCGCCCGCACAATGCGAGTCTAGCCAACAACGCTTAGGCGTATGTTAACCGTTGGTAACGTGTGTGACGAAGAGCGTGGGTTTCGCCGCATTCGCACCCTGCCAAAAAAAAGGCGAGCCGGTCAGGCTCGCCTTTAAACATTGAATCTAACTGCTGAACTTCAAGAACCGGCGAGGCAGGCCGAGGCCCGCCTCGCCATCGGCTCCTAGAAGATCCCCATCACCTTGGCGACCAGAGCATCCCAGACGCCAGAGACGTCAGCGGGCTGTTCGATCATGTAGCCAAAGCTCTTCCAGTGTGCCATCAGGGCCACAAGTCCACCGGCATCGCCCTGGCCATCATCGGCGTTGAGCATCTCACTCCGGTGACATGAACCGCATGCCCTGGTAGCAGGACCAACCACGTACCTCGGATAGGTACCAATGGTCCGGCCGTTATCGACGTCGTCGGTACCGGAGAGAAGACTCGGCATCGACTTGGCCTGATCCGGCACGTTGTAGGTGCCAGGATTGTGGCAGGACTCGCAGTCAAGGATACCGAAGCGCGGGAATTCGCTGTTGATATGGTGCTGGAATTCCATTGCCTCTACCGGGTCGTCGAAGTTGATGTCGCCCGGATCAAACGCCTGGAAGGAATGGATCGCATGGACGTAGGAGTCGATCGACCGTGATTGCAGCTCGAGATGCGAACCGCCATTCTCTACCGTGTGGCACATCCTGCAGACTGTCACGTTGCCGCCCCGGTCTCCGCTATGGAAGGTGGTGGCAAGCTGGTCATGGCAGGTGTTGCACTTAGTGGCGTCCACGATGCCCGCCGAGTTCGAAAGTGCACTCGTGGCCAGGGTGAGAGTCATCGACGGTGCGTTGAGGCCGAGTGGTGCCGGTACCACGGCGCCACCATGGGCCACATACGTAATCGTCTTATGACCGATCGTTGGCAAGACGGCGATTTCCGCACGCTTGATCGCACCACTTGCTATCTGGTCTGCCCACATTGACAGGTCCACGACCACTTCCCAACTGCCGTCCGCGGCCAAGACCGGGGTGAAGCGTGGGTTGCCGTCGCCCCAGACATACTCCAGCAGCCTCTTGCCATTGGCATCTCTGCCGTGGCCAGAGACGAGGAAGTCCTTCGTGTCATAGCCGTAGAGGCTCATCAGCACGAGTGGCTTCATGTCCGCGACGCCGTAGTCAGCAAGTGCTTCCACTTCCTCTGCGGAGAAGTTGAGCGTGACCTGGTTATTGGCCACGGTTGCGCTGTCGATCGTGACAACGATGGCGTCGGAGAACCTGGTGCCATCGGTTGCATAGATCAACGGATCGTAGCCGCCACCATGGATCGCCGAGAAGGTCGGGCCAGCTCCGGTGCCGTGACAGCTGGTGCAGTCGGCAGTCAGGGCTATTCCACCATGGCTGAACGCAGCGGCAGTCATCTTGGCCTGGATGCCATCAACCGAGTGGCAGCTGATGCAGGTTTCGGCTTTGAAGTTGCTGTCAGCCAATACCGTTTCGAGCTTGCCCGCATGGCAGGTGACGCAGTTCTTCATCGATTGCGGATAGGCGAACTCCATGGCGTGCGACATGTGCACGTCATTCATCACATTCGCTTTGTAGGCGTACTTGGCCGTTTCCTCAGGCGTAATCGCGCTGCCAGCCTGGATCGCGGCATAGCGCGCCGGGTCGTCCTTCAGGATCTGCCAGTCGATGTGACCGCCGTTACGCTCGTCATAGTGACAGCCCTTGCAGGTGTAGAACTGAGTGGGATCACCAGTGGTATTGTCCGCGACCGTGCCGTAGATATAGGTGTGCTTCAGGTACGGTACGGTATGGCAGTTCTCGCAACCCGAAACATTGGCTGCGGTGGTGTAATCCACTGCGCCGATCTTCAGCACGCCGGCAAACGGATACCTGCCGCTGGAGATGTGCTTGGCGGCGTTCTTGTAGAGAATCTCATCCACGCCATAGACCTGGACGATGCCGACACCGCCCAAAGCGATCGCTTGGTCGACGGTAACAGTCTTCGTCAGCGTGCAGGCGTTGGTCCCACCGTCGTAGGCCTTGGTAGCGCCGGACGACAGGGAGAGGTCACTGGGGAAGGTCTTGGTCGCGACGTCATAGCCGGCCCAGTAACTTCCGAGCGAATCCGCCAACGTGCAGTCGAAAGGACTGTCGTTCATCGTCATCTTGAAAGACAGCGTGGAGGTCGTGCCTACTACGTCAAGCGCCATGCTACCTTGCACGATCTTGATGACGCCGTCCTGGTAATACTCGTCGTACGCTGCCTGGTGACTGTCACCGTTGGCGGCGAAATCGCCGTTATGGCAAACCACGCACGACTCAGGGCTCGACGCATCGATTTGTGCCTGGATGCTCGCCGGTATCACTACGTCGGTCGGCGGAACCACCGGCGGCTCGACGGTGCCGTTGTTGTCATCACTTCCGCAAGCCGCCAACAAGGCCGTGACCATCACGGCCAGTCCCCATCTCATCCTCCTGTACTTCATAACAACCCCCTTGTCTTCTTAGCTAAAGCCATACGAGGAAATCTCTATGGCGGCCTTCTTCCATACGTGAACCAACTGCCATTCTTACCGCAGACGTTAAGTTACTACCTTGTTTAACTTATGTAAACTTATTTCAAGAAAAACCCGCGATCTTGGTCAGACTTTCCTGCTGGGAGCGCGCTGGCCGTGTTAAGCGGGCGTCTTCCAGGCGGCAACTGACGGCCGCACGATCGCCAATAACACCCGTCATGACCTGGCGACTCCCGTCCTAAGTGCCTGTTATTGCAGGACCTTTACGGCTGCAGCGAAATCACTGCGACCCCCGGACCCGGCGCGCTGAACCCAGCACCAGTCGCCGTAAGATCAAATGATATAAGTGTGGCGGCACGCTGTTCCGTGTAATGAAAGGCAAACCCTCGTTACGGGACGACCTGCGCTTCGGCCCCGAACAGGCCCGGATCCGCTGCAGACTCTGAAGATCCTTTAATACGTGTTAATACGTATAAGGACTTTCCGGGCCCGCCGTTCGTAGCCGGCCCGGGTTCAGGCGGCGATGCCGGATCGCGCGTTCGGGCACACTCCGGGGATGAACCGACCGATCCCCTCCCCGCGGGCAGCCGCGCCGACGACCACCGCGCTGCGCCTGCTGCGGGAGATCTTCGGTCACGAATCCTTTCGGGGCGCGCAGGCCGAGATCATCGAGCACGTGGTTGCCGGCGGCGACGCGCTGGTGCTGATGCCCACGGGCGGCGGGAAGTCCGCCTGCTTCCAGATCCCGGCGCTGCTGCGTGCCGGCACGGCGGTGGTGGTCTCGCCGCTGATCGCGCTGATGCAGGACCAGGTCGATGCACTGTTGCTACTCGGGGTGCGGGCCGCCTTCCTCAATTCGAGCCTCGACGCGGCAGCGGCGCGCGCGGTCACCCGCCGGCTGCTCGCCGGCGAACTCGACCTGCTCTACGTCGCGCCCGAGCGGCTCGTGATCGAGCCGTTCCTCGCGCTGCTCGAACAGGTGGACGGCGCCCATGGGCTCGCGCTCTTTGCGATCGACGAGGCGCACTGCGTCTCGCAGTGGGGCCACGACTTCCGCCCCGAGTACCTGGCGCTGTCGATCCTGCATGAGCGCTTCCCGCGCGTGCCGCGCATCGCACTGACCGCCACGGCGGATGCGGTGACGCGCGCCGAGATCGTCGCCAAGCTGGGGCTGGCCGAGGCGCGCGAGTTCGTCTCCAGCTTCGATCGGCCGAACATCCGCTACCTGGTGGCGCCCAAGGACTCGCCGCGGGAACAGCTGCAGGACTTCCTCGCCGGGCACGCGGGCGAGGCCGGCATCGTTTACTGTCTGTCGCGGCGCAAGGTCGACGAGACCGCGGCGTGGCTGCGCGCACAGGGCATCGCGGCCCTGCCCTACCACGCGGGGATGGACGCCGAGGCGCGGCGCGCCAACCAGGCGCGCTTCCAGCGCGAGGAGGGCGTCGTGATAGTGGCGACGATTGCGTTTGGAATGGGCATCGACAAGCCCGACGTGCGCTTCGTCGCGCACCTCGACCTGCCCAAGAGCCTCGAGGGCTACTACCAGGAGACCGGGCGCGCGGGGCGCGACGGCGAACCGGCCGAGGCCTGGCTCGCCTACGGGCTCGCTGACGTAGTGCTGCTCAAGGGCTGGATCGATCAGTCGGAGGCGCCCGAGGCGCAGAAGCGCGTCGAGGCGATCAAGCTCGACGCGATGCTCGGCTATTGCGAGGCGGTGCGCTGCCGGCGCGTGATCCTGCTCGAGTACTTTGGCGAGCACGCCGCACCCTGCGGCAACTGCGACACCTGCCTCGAGCCGCCCGAGACCTGGGACGCGACCACGGCCGCACGCATGCTTTTCTCGGCCGCGCTGCGCACCGGGGAGCGTTTCGGCGCGGGCCACCTGATAGATGTATTGCGCGGCAAGGACACCGACAAGGTGCGCCAGCACGGCCACCAGCTCCTGCCCACCTTCGGGGTGGGCGCCGGACACGACGAGGCGACCTGGCGCGCGGTGGTGCGCCAGTTGGTCGCGCTCGGGCTGCTCCACGCCGACTCGAGCCGCTACGGCGCGCTAGCGCTCACCGACGCCGCGCGCCCGGTGCTGCGCGACGAGGCCACGCTGGAACTGCGCCGGCCCCGACCCCGGAGAGCGCGGCCGGCGCGGCGCGGGCGCAGTGGCAGGAAAGCGGCGGCAGCGACCTCGGGGCTGGCCCCCGCCGACACGCAGCTGTTCGAGTCGCTGCGCGCGCTGCGCACCGAACTGGCCGGTGCGGCCAAGGTGCCGCCCTATGTGATCTTCCACGACGCCACCCTGCGCGAGATCGCGCTTGCCAAGCCGGCGAGCGAGGAGCAGTTGCGCACTATCCCCGGGATCGGGGCGGCGAAGCTCGAGCGCTACGGCGACGCGGTGCTGCGGGTAGTCAATTTGTCCGGCTAGGCCAGCTCATAGGCGTCGCGGATTTGTTGCTCTCCATATAGCCGCTCCAGGCGCCTGACCGTGAAGTGGCCGCGGCTCATGTCCTGGAAGTGGTCGATGAACAAGAGATTTATCATCGCGCCGGCGGCAGCTCCGACGATGGGCACCGATTGCGCCGCGATCTTCTCGGAAACCTGCACCTGGAAGCGGGCACCGACCAGAGCGATCAGCCGGACCAGGGCGGGCGCCCCATCCTGGACTGCCGCGTGGGTCGCCAGATAGCGCGTCGCATCGGAAACCGCCTGCGCCAGCGCCGCGCGCACCGCGAAGTACCCCGATTCGGCGGCGTCATCAGTGTCCGACGGGCCTCCGAACGCGAACACCTCGATGCAGGCCATGCGCACGGCCATGTGCTCGAGGGGCTCGCCATTGGCCCGGGCGATGTCGGCAATCGAGCGACAGATGATGGTGGTCGAGAGCGGTAGTTCGACCACCAGCGCCGGGAGCCCGAACGCCCCGCCCGCCGCCCCGCTCAGGGCTGAAGCGAACTTGTGCCAGCGCGGCGACGCCTCGGCCGACTGCGCCCCCATGGTGAGCAGCGCGCCCTTGAGCGCGTAGAGCAGCGCGTCCTGGGTGACGGTGCCAACCTTGTTGCGCCAGCCCTGCGGCAACAGCGCGAAACCCCGTTCGATCGGCCCGCCAAGCAGGCTGGAGATCTTCATCGCCAGCCCCGGATTCTCGAGCAGCGCCTTGGCGTCCCGAAGCTGCGACTGATGTTCGGCGGAAAGAGTCATGGGTAGGTGCAGGCCAGCCACCAGCCAGGGCTCGTCAGCACACCAACCTGGTTGAGTTGCAGAGGGCCTCCGCTCGATTGAAAACTTTACCGCATCATGCGAGCAAGTCGCGCAAGCTCCGATTGACTTCGGCGGCGTGATGACGCGCTTTCTTGTTGCTCGGGGCAAGGGCTTCGGTATAGAAAAACTCGGGAAGCTCGTCGTCTTGCTCGGTAAATCCAGCCTGTCGGTTGAACTCCCATTCCATCTTTAAGGTGTCCATCCCGAGAGTTTCCATGAACGACTCATCGAGTTGCGCGCCATGCGCTTCGTTGAGCGCGTTGACCAACAACTCAGTGCTGACGTTGGTCACCGAGCGCCCGAAAATGCACAGTCCCAGCGAATCCGCCGCTGCCCACGAAGCCTGGACGCCGAGACTGGCCGCCACCAATTCAGCGGTCGTCTTGTTATCGCAGGCGAACATTGGCAGGTTGCCGGCGGTATGATCGGCGCCCTGCGCCGAAACCATCATCGAGATTCCGGTCACTTCGATCACGCGCGGATCATAGGCACTGATACCTTGCTTCTTGACCACGGGAACGCGAGCAACCTTGTAATGCGCGCCGGCCCGTGCAGCTCCCGAAGCGAATACGCGGCCGCGCTCGTTGCCCTGGCGGATGTCTTCCAGGACGCGCAACATGAATTCGACGTCGCCGAAAGCACCCAGGCCGGCATCCATCAGCACGCCGATGGTAGCGCCCGCCTCGATGGTATCGATGCCAAGATCGTTGGCGACTGCGTTTACGCGGGCAACATTGTCGGGATGATCCAGGCCGCAATTGCTGCCCATCAGCCCCAGGGTCTCGTATTCCAGCGGCGATACCAGTTCCTTGCCGTTTTCATCGACATAGATGTTGCTGCACTGGATCATGCAACCTGGCATGCAGGCATGCGACGGATCACCACCGCGGCTCAAGTTGAGCTCCCGAATATAGTCGCCACCGAGTTTCAGCGGCTCCACGGATGCCTCGACCAGGCGCCCGGCGCTGAAATTGCGCACCGGCAAGGCCCCGAGTTGGTTGGTGATATCCCCCATCATGGCCGTGCCCAGGCGCTTGAAGGTGTCGATCGCCGGTTCCTTGCGCAGCCGCGCGGTATATTCGCGCACCGCCTCCATGACTTTCTTGCGATCGCGGAAGGTCGGCATCTTGTCCATGTCGACGACAATCGCCTTGACCTTCTTCGAACCCATGACGGCCCCAACGCCGCCGCGCGCGGCCAGGCGTGAGGGCCGTCCCTCGACATCGGAAATGGCGATCCCTGCCATCAGGCCGAGATACTCGCCCACCGGGCCGCAGATAGCGAAGCTCACTTTCTTGCCATATTTTTCGAGCAGCAGCGCCGCCACCTCGTTGTTGCCCTTGCCCATGTAGGGCTCGGCGCTGTCATAGCTGATGCTGCCGTCCTTGGTGAAGCGGATCACCACCCAGTCCTGGGACGCTCCGTAGAGCGTGAAACCAGCGGTTTCGAGTTGGCCCAGCGCGAAAGCGAAGGTGCCGCCGGAGTTGGACTCCTTGATGCCCCCTGTCAGTGGACTCTTGCAGCCGACGCTGAGCCGGTTGGCGTTGGAGAAGTTGGTTCCGGCGAAGGGGCCGGCAGAGAATATCAGTGGGTTTTCCGGAGACAGTGGATCGACCTTTGCCACCCCGCCAGCCAACAGGGACTTCGCAATGAAGTGGCGTCCGACGCGCACGATCGCGTCACCGTGCAACTCCTCGGTCCTGACCGAGCGATCGCCAAGAGTGATGTGTAGGTACTTACGCATATCGAAGTCTCTCTAGTCGTAGGCTGACCCGGTAATAATACCGCCCGCGGGTCAATTCAATTGCGTGAGGACAATCGGCTCAAGCGCCTCGCCCTGGGGCAGCACCCGACCGATCGCCGCGGCCTGCTGGTAGCCCAGCGCGCGCAGGGCGTTCAGGCAGGCTTCGGCGCGCCCTGACGGGACGCTGGCGAGCAGGCCACCGGCCGTCTGCGGGTCGAAGAGCAACGGATAGCGCGGATGATTCACCGCTTCGCCCTGGTTGCGCAGCGCGCGGCGCAGGCGCACGTTGGCCGGCTGCAGCGAGCTGAGAATACCCGCCGTGCTGGTCTCCTCGGCACCCTCCAGGACGGGCAGCGCGGCGAGGCTCAACTCCGCGTCGACACCCGATGGCCGGGTCATCTCGACCAGATGCCCGAGCAGACCAAAACCGGTCAGATCGGTGCAGGCGGTCGCACCGTGCTCGCGCAGGCACTGTGATCCCAGGCGGTTCGATTGGCACATCGCGACCAGCGCCGCGTCGATCCAACGGCCGCGGGCCGCACCGCGCGCGTGGGCGGCAAAGAGCGTGCCGGTGCCGATCGGCTTGGTCAGGATCAGAACATCGCCCGCTTGCATGCCACCCTTGCGCAAGACCGACTCCAGGTCTTCATCGACCAGGCCGTTGACGGCAAAACCAAGCGCGAGCTCCTTGCCTTCCCCGGTGTGGCCACCCACGAGCGCGCACCGGGCGTCGTTGAGCACCTCAATCGCTCCCGACATCATCTGAAAGAGCAGGTCCTCCACCTTGGCTTCCAGCCCGGGCGGAACCGTGACGATCGCGGTGGCGGACTGCGCCTCGGCCCCCATCGCGAAGATATCTCCCAGTGCATGGTTCGCCGCGACCTTGCCGAAGAGGTAGGGATCGTCGATGAAGGCGCGGAAGAAATCCACCGTATGGACCATCGCCTTGCCGGGCGGCACCCGGACCACCGCGGCGTCGTCGGGCGCGTGCAGGCCGATCAACACGTCGTCGCGCGCGACCGGCTGCAGCGCGCCGAGCGCGCGCGCGAGCACCGTGGCGCCGACCTTGGCGCCACAGCCGCCGCAGCGCATGGCGATCGCGGAGATGGCTTGCGCGGCTTCCTCCTGGTTCAGCGCCACGGCGGCGCGTGACGCTGGCGCCGGCGGCGGCGCGGTGACCGGGAACTGACTAAATTTGCGCATAAAGCGACGGTCGATCCAGTCCTTCCAGCGCCACACCCAGGCACCCTCGAAGCCGAGCGCGCCGCGCGAAGCGACGGCATGACGGTCCCCCGTGCTGATCAAGGCGAGCCAGCGCTGCTGGGGGCGGTAGCCGGCCAGCTCCTTGCCGGCCACGGCGCGGCGCAAGTTCTGCGCGAGCGGCGCTCCCTGGCGCACCGCGAATACTCCCGCCTTTTCGAGCGGGTGGTTGATCATGCTGGCGACATCACCGGCGGCGAAGACCCTCGGGTCGGTGACGGTCTGCAGGGTGTCGCTCACCTGGATGAAGCCGTCGCCATCCAGAGCGAGGCCGGTCGTGCGCAGCCACGGCGCCCCGCCCGCGCTGGTGACCCAGACGAACTCGTCGGCGGCCACGGTGGCGCCGCCGGCAGTGCGCAGTTGTGCCGCGGACACTGCGACGACTTCGGCGTTGCAATGCACCACGACGCCGCGTTCGGCCAGGACCCGCTCGAAGCTCCGGCGCACCGCCGCGTTGTGGGTCGGCAGGATCACCGCACTGCTGGTGAGCAGCTCAAAACCGATATCGTCCGGGTTGCGTCCCGCCGCCCGCAGTTCGTTGCGCAAGCGGTACTGCATGGCCAGCGTCAGCTCGACGCCGCCGGCGCCGCCACCGACCACCGCGATGCGAGTTGCCCCGGTGTGCTCGCGGACGCGCTCGAGCAGCCTCTGCCAACGCGCGTTGAAGCCGGCAATCGGTTTCACCGGCACGGCATGCGCGCTCGCCCCGGCGACATCGCCCATTTGCGGCGTCGAGCCGATGTTGATCGACAGGATGTCGTAGGGCAGGGGCGGACGGTTGCGGCAGATCACCTTGCCGGCTTCCCGATCGAGCCCCAGCGCCTCGTCGCGAATCAAGCGCGCGCCGGCAAATTGGGCCAGCACGCTGAGGTCGATGTGGACCTCGTCGTAACTGTAGTGTCCCGCGATATAGCCCGGCAGCATCCCCGAGTACGGCGTATGGGTGTCGCGGCAGATGACCGTCAGGCGAACCCCGGGCACGGGGCGCATGGCGAAATTGCGCAACACGCCGACATGGCTGTGGCCACCGCCAACGAGGACGATATCCCGGAGGACGGGTTGATCCGGCACTTGCATCATGCAGCCCCTTTCATGCGGTGGCGCTCCTCTTTTCCCCCAGCAGGGTAGCGCGCCGCCCCCGGCGCAACCACCTTACCGCCGATTCGCCACCTCGGGAGACGTCCATAATCATTGCCTTGGAGGTGTGCATGAGCAGCGAGCGATAGCATGACGCACGGCCCGGCCAAGCCGAAGCTTCGTCCCCTGGGCGTGATCCTGGCCGCTGCGCTGGGGCTGTTGATCCTCGTTGGCGTCGGCGCCTGGTGGCTGTGGCCGATGGAATTCGGCATAGTGGGCGCCAACACGATCGATGCAATGGTGGCGCAGATCCGCTCCTGGGGGCCATGGGCCGCGGTGGGCTCGATCGCGCTGATGATCGTGCACTCGTTTATTCCGTTCCCTTCCGAAATCATAACAATCGCCAACGGCATGGTGTTCGGGCCGCTGTGGGGGAGCGTGATCACCTGGGTCGGGGCGATGTTGGGGGCCATCAGCACTTTCGGCCTGGTGCGCCTGCTGGGCAGGCCCTTTGTGCATCGTATGCTCTCCGAGAATCGGCTGGGCCGGCTGACCGCGTGGTCAGCCACGCGCGGCGGGCTGGCGCTCTTGATCGGACGCCTGATTCCGGTCATCTCCTTCAATCTGCTCAACTACGGCGCCGCGCTGACCGAAATTTCCTGGTGGACATTCATCTGGGCCACGGGGCTGGGCATCCTGCCACTCACCATCCTGCTCAATGTTTTTGGCGCCAGCATCCTGACCATGAAGGCATGGAACTGGATCTGGCTGGCGCTGGGCGCGCTGGTCATTCTCATTTGGGCGCTGGCAAGACTCCGCTCCCGGGCCCAGCGCAAGGGCCCCTGAGACGGCACCGCCGCGGCGCGGAGCCAGCTCACCGCGCGCGCGTCACCACCTCCACCTTCGAGTGCAGCGTGCGATGCACCGGACACTTGTCGGCGATCTCCATGAGGCGAGCGCGCTGCGAGTCGTCAAGGGGACCGACCAGCTCGATCACCCGCTCGATGCGGTCCACTTTGCCGGTTCCGGTTTCGCAGTCCTGGCAGTCAGTGGCGTGAGCTTTCGCGTGGGTCAGCGTGACATGGGTGTTTTCCAGCGGCCACTTCTTCCGACGCGCGTACATGCGCAGGGTCATCACCGTGCATTCGCCCAGGGCGGCCAGCAACAGTTCGTATGGGCTGGGGCCAAGATCGTTGCCGCCAACGGCGATCGGCTCGTCGCCCACCAGACTGTGTCGCCCCGCCTGAATGCTCACCGCAAAGGCGCCGGTGCCGCGCTCGCTGACCCGCACCGTGCCACCTTGCAGCGCGGCGGATGCCGCCGGGGTTTCGGCTAACGGCGCCGGTTCTGGCTGTGGCAGGTAGCGGCTGGCCCAGGCCGCGATGATGTCGGCGGCAAACTGCGCGTCGGCTTCGCGCCCGAGCATGTGGTCGGCACCGTCGAGCGACACGAAAGACTTGGGGTGCAGAGCCTGCTCGAAGATGTGGCGCGCGTTCTCCACCCCCACGACCTTGTCTTCGGGGGCATGCAGCACCAGCAGCGGACGGCGCAGCGTGTGGATGCGCTCGGCCTGCGGCTGGCCGTCAACGTCATCGACGAATTCGCGCCGTACGGTGAATTCGCGCCCGGCCAGCGTGACGCGAGCCTCGCCGTCAGCCTGGATGACGGCCAGGCCTTCACCCAGTTGGTCCGTCACGTGCGCCGGATTGAAGGGCGCCACGATGGTCACGACGGCGCGCGCGTCGGCGATGCGGTGGGCTGCCGCGAGAACGGCTGCGCCGCCGAGTGAATGACCCACCAGCAGCGCCGGTGCGCCGTGTTCGGCGCGCAGCCAGTCTGCCGCCGCCACCAGGTCGTCGATGTTGGAGCTGAAGTGGGTGTTGGCAAAATCGCCGCCGCTGCCGCCCAGTCCAGTGAAATCAAAGCGCAGTACCCCGTACCCCGCCTCCGCCAGGGCACGCGCGATGTACACAGCGGCCTTGGTGTCTTTGGAACAGGTGAAGCAGTGCGCAAACACCGCCCAAGCAAGGGGTGCTCCGTCGGGAGTGTCGAGACGACCCGCCAGCGGATGACCGAGGCTGCCGGTGAATTCGATTCGAGTGCTGGGCATATTTGGTCCCTGGTCGCCACCGATCGCCTAGCCGCGCCGCCAGGCATGAAAACGCTCGACCCAGGCCAGCAAGGCCTGCGGCGCATGGGCGCGTTTCCAGTTGCCAGCGGCATACTTGTTGGCCTCGGCGAGCGTCGGGTAGATGTGAATCGTGCCGAGGATCTTGTTCAGCCCGATACCGTGCTTCATCGCCAGCACCCACTCGGAGAGCAGGTCGCCGGCATGTTCGCCGACAATGGTCACGCCCAGAATCCGATCCTTGCCGGGCACCGTGAGCACCTTCACGAAGCCGTGCGCCTCGCCGTCGGCGATGGCACGGTCGAGATCGTCGATGCCGTAGGTGCTCACCTCATGGGGAACGTTTTTCTCCCGGGCCTCGAGTTCGTTCAAGCCGACGCGCGCGACCTCGGGCTCGACGAAGGTGGCCCAGGGAATTACCCGGTAGTCGGCGCGGAATTTCTTGAATGGATCGAACAAGGCGTTGACCGCGGCGTACCACGCCTGGTGCGCCGCAGTGTGCGTGAACTGATACGGACCGGCGACGTCGCCGGCGGCGTAGATGTTCGGGAAGTTGGTCTGCAGAAAGCCATTGACGTCGACCGTGCGGGCGGTGGTCACGCCGAGCTCTTCCAGCCCGTAGCCTTTGAGGTTGGCCACGCGGCCCACGGCCACCAACAGGGCGTCGAACGCAATGCGCACCTCCCGGCCCTGGTACGACGCGACCAACTGCTTCTCGCCGCCGAGCACCTCGACGCGCTCGGCCTTGTGGTCGACGAGCACGGCAACCCCTTCGGCGCGGAAACGTTGCGCGACCAGCTCTGAGACTTCCGGGTCCTCGCGCAGGAGGATGCGCGGTGCCATTTCGACCTGGGTGACCTGGGAGCCCAGCCGGGCGAAGGCCTGGGTGAGTTCACTGCCGATCGGACCGCCGCCCAGCACCACCAGTCGTTCGGGACGTTGACGCAAATTCCAGACGTTGTCCGAGGTCAGTACTTCGACCTGGTCGATCCCCGGGATCGGCGGCACGAAGGGGCGCGCGCCCGCCGCGATGACGATGCTGCGGGTGGTGAGGAGCTGCGTGCTGCCGTCGCTGCGCGTGATCTCCACCTCCCACGGCGAGACGATGCGCGCCGTGCCCTGAACCACATCCACCCCCAGTTCGGTGTAGCGCTCGACCGAGTCGTGGGGCGCAATCGTCTGGATCACCCGCTGGACGCGCTCCATCACCTCGGCGAAATCGAAGTCCACCGCGGCCGAGCGGACGCCAAATTCCTTGGCGCGGCGCACATGGGAGAGAAATTTCGCCGAGCGGATCAGCGCTTTCGACGGCACGCAGCCGGTGTTCAGGCAGTCACCGCCCAGCTGGTGCTTCTCCACCAGCGTGACCCTGGCCTTGACGGCCGCTGCAATGTAGGCGGTCACCAACCCGGCGGAGCCGCCACCGATCACCACCAGGTTGCGCTCGAAGCTCTTGGGTCGGGTGAACCGCGCGTAGACCCGGCGCGCCTGGACGGCGGCGACGATCTTGCGCGCCACCAGGGGAAACAAGCCCAGCAGAGCGAACGAACCCATCAGTGCCGGCGAGACGATGCCGGCGAGCGAGTCAATGCGCGCCAGTTGGGTGCCGGCGTTGACGTAGACCAGCGTGCCAGCCAGCATGCCCAGCTGGCTGACCCAGTAGAACGTCCAGGTGCGCATCGCCGTCAGGCCCATCGCGAGGTTGATCAGGAAGAACGGCACCACCGGCACCAGGCGCAGCGCGAACAGGTAGAACCCGCCATCCTTGGTGACGCCGGCATTGACGGCTGCCAGGCGCGCGCCAAAGCGCGCGCGCACCCAATCGCCCAGCAGCCAGCGCGAGGCGAGGAAAGCCAGGGTGGCCCCAATGGTCGAAGCAAATGACACCACCAGCGTGCCCCAGCCCAGACCCAGAAAGGCTCCGAGCGCCAGCGTCATCAACGCCGCCCCCGGCAAGGACAGCGCCACGACAACGACGTATCCGAGGAAGAACAGGAGCGCCGCCACGAGCGGCTGCGCCGCGCGCCAGGCCTCGATCTGCGCCTGGTTGCTCTTGATGGTCGCGAGGTTCAGGAAGCGGCCGAGGTCGAGCGTGAAGTAGATGGCGAGCACGCCCACCAGCAAGATCACCAGCCACCACCGCTTGTCCAGACGCATCGTGAGTTTCCCTGTGTCGCGGACATGGCACCGGCACCAGTCCTTTACATCCTATTAGACCCCGAAGGTGCGAATTGCTTACAAACAACACCTCGCACCCCCAAGAAGAACCGCGCTGTAGGCTCAAGACGATTCGTTCACTCATCCCTACGGCAAGAGTGTCGCCGTAAGACAACGTTAGGCATACAAACATGAACCTGAGTTTCAACTTAGAGGATGCGAGCCAAGTAGCTATTGGGGCGTTTGCTTTGGCAGTTCCTATATCGTTCTCAGAAGAAGCATGGAAATTAGGAGAAACCCTGCCCTTAACAAATTTTCTTTATATTTTTATTTTGTCGGTAGTTTTTTTAAGCTTTTTCGCATATGAGAGTGTATTTCAAGCAAACATCAAATATAGAATCCCTATTTTCATAAGCCGAATAGTTATTGCGTATTTGATAGCAGCTTTAATTGTGGCACTTATCTTGTTTGAGTTGGACAAATTTCCTCTAGTAACAGAGCCCGCCATCGCGTTGAAGCGTCTAATCGTAATAGCAATGCCGGCATCTATGGGAGCTATCATTGTCGATAGTTTTGACAAGGAGTAAGCGCCTAACAATACAAATTGACTCGGGCCCTTGCTTCGCTCGGGCCAGTAAGCCTTTTTGTGGGTAATTTGAGGGCGGACTCTAATGGTTTACGTGAAGCAGGCTGTATTGGCCATTATTTTGGCGATTCTTGGATCTGGGAGCGCTATGGCGACTGAGGAAGCTAAATACAAAGCCGTGCTCAAGGAACAGAGTTTTGAGGTGCGCGAGTATGAGCCCCATATTCTTGCTGAGACCATCGTAGACGGAGATTTTGATAACGCCGGCAGCAAAGCATTTAGTCGGCTGTTCAAATACATTTCCGGAACCCACAGACCCCAAGGTGATCTTGCGGGAAGTTCCCGCTCGACACATCGCGGCCGTCCGGTACTCGGGTTTCTGGAGTGAAAAGGGTTACATGCGCAATAGGGATATGTTGGAAGCGTGGATAAAGAAAAGCCGCTTCAGCGTCATTGGAGAGCCAATATGGGCTCGTTATGATCCACCTTTCATGCCGTGGTTTCTGAGACGGAATGAAATTTTAGTGCCCATTGCCTATCTCTCGGACAACTAGCGAGCATGGGCGCAATTGACGCCCACCAAGTCGCAAGTCCTTGCAGGTTACGTTTGACCCGAACAAAGGATGGCATAGAGAGATGAAACTGCTTCTGATATTGATGAAATAGCCGAAGTCACAGAAGAAGCCTTCAGGACCCTCGCTGCCAGCAATCACACAGAGCAGTTCATCATCGCGGCGCCACGTGCCGCCAACGCCCTTGCCGTATCACTCGTCGCAGAGATCGATGACGAACAACCCGGTTCGCAGGGACGCCAAGGGCGCGCTGGAAGCGCATAGATGCTGCTCAGCGCCAAGCACGAGACGATGAGCTGGAGTGCTACCGACATACTTGCTAGGGTTTGCCAGGAGTTGCAGCCGGCTGAGGCTGGCGGTCTATGAAGCCAAGAACTGCTTGATTGAACTCTTCCAGCGCCGTTTCCGAGGCGCAATGCCCGCCTCTTGGAAGTATCTTGAGCTCCGCTCCGGGGATTGCGTTCGCCAGGGCCTCGGAAAAGTAAGGTGGCGTGAGGAAGTCGTCCCGGGCGCAGATCACGAGCGTGCGCGTCCTGATCTTCGGCAGTTCGGCAGTGCGATCGAACGCGAGAATCGCGTCGATGCGGCTCGCCGCGATCTCGGCCGCCGGGAA
>JAGXFG010000121.1 GCA_024637395.1 Burkholderiaceae bacterium
GAGAAGTCGACCAAGGTCTATGGCCCCGACGTGTGGCTGCCGGACGAGACGCTCACCGCCCTGCGCGACTACGTGGTATCGATCAAGGGACCCCTGACCACCCCGGTCGGCGGCGGCATTCGCTCGCTCAACGTGGCGCTGCGCCAGCAACTCGACCTCTACGTCTGCCTGCGCCCGGTACGCTACTTCACCGGCGTCCCCTCGCCAGTGAAAGAGCCCGAGAAGACCGACATGGTGATCTTCCGTGAGAACTCCGAGGACATCTACGCCGGCATCGAATTCGAGGAAGGTTCGGCCGACGCCCGCAAGCTGATTGATTTCCTGATCAAGGAAATGGGCGTGCGCAAGATCCGCTTCCCGGAAACGTCGGGCATCGGTGTCAAGCCGGTCTCCAAGGAAGGCACCACGCGGCTGGTGCGCAAGGCGATCCAGTACGCGATCGACAACGACAAGCCTTCGGTGTCCCTGGTCCACAAGGGCAACATCATGAAGTTCACCGAAGGCGCCTTCCGCGACTGGGGCTATGAGTTGGCGCAAAAGGAATTCGGCGCCAAGCCCATAGACGGCGGACCGTGGTGCAGTTTCAAGAATCCCAAGACCGGCCGTGAGATCATCGTCAAGGACGTCATCGCCGATGCCTTCCTGCAACAGATCCTGTTGCGCCCGGCCGAGTACAGCGTGATCGCAACGCTGAACCTCAACGGTGACTACGTTTCGGACGCCCTGGCTGCGCAGGTCGGCGGGATCGGCATCGCCCCTGGTGCCAACCTGTCGGATTCGATCGCCGTGTTCGAGGCCACCCACGGGACTGCCCCGAAGTACGCCGGCAAGGACTACGTCAACCCGGGTTCGGAGATTCTCTCGGCCGAGATGATGCTGCGCCACATGGGCTGGACCAAGGCGGCCGACCTGATCATCAGTTCGATGGGCAAGTCGATCCTGAGCAAGAAGGTGACCTACGATTTCGCGCGGCTGATGGACGGCGCCACCCAGGTCTCGTGCTCCGGCTTCGGGCAGGTGATGATCGACAACATGTGATTGCCTCGCCTCAGGCGTGATGCCGGCGATCTTCGGCTGGCAGAAACTGCCGGTCGTTGACTGGACCGGCGGGCCTGGTCCGAGTGCCCCGCAGTGGCTGGCTAGCTCCAGCTGGTGCGGGGCATTTTCTTTGCATTATCACTGCCGCTGGGCCATCGAGCAGCCGCAGCCCCCGCCAGAAGACTCAACCGCTGGCCCGGCGGAACCGGTCACGGGGAATCCCTTGCGCACCCATTTGGCGATGCCGCCCTTCATGGTCGCCACTTGCGTGTAGCCGTGGTACATCAGGAAGTAGGTGGCCATCATGCTGCGCTCGCCGACGTGACAGGCAAGGACCAGTTCGCGGTCGCGCGGCAATTCGCCAAAACGGCGCTCAATCTCGCTCATCGGCATGATGACCGTTTCCGGCACGTCGAAGGCGAGGCGTTCGATTTCCGCACGCTCGCGGGTATCGACGAGCAGCGCGCCCTCGCCGAAGAGGCGTCGGCTGGTAGTGGGGCAGATCTCACGGACCGGTGGCAAATCAATTCTTGGGTTCATGTCGTGCTCGGAAAGAAACAGGGGAGGTGGTGGCCAAACCCGATGGTAGCTCTTGCGGCGGAGAAGCCGGAATCGGAAAAGCCCCGCCTGCCCATTGCCGGATCGGCGTGATGGGGATTGCGGGCCGCCACGGAACAATCGGTCGCGGCGGCCATCGGCCGGCGACTGCTGGGGGTTTGCAGTGGAAGCAGAACTGCCGGGCCGCGGTTGCAGCCCGGCAGCGGGTGTTCTTTAAGCTTCCTGAATGTTCGAGGCCTGTTTGCCCTTCGGGCCTTGGACCACGTCGAACTGAACCTTCTGCCCTTCTTTGAGGGTTTTGAAGCCGTTCATTTGGATCGCACTAAAATGTGCGAACAGATCTTCACCGCCACCATCGGGGGTAATGAAGCCGAAACCTTTGGAATCGTTGAACCACTTGACCGTGCCAGTTGCCATCTCTAGTAACCATCCGAAAAACATTGAGTGCATAAGCCGGCCAAGTTTCCCTCGCGAGACTCCGGGCGACCGGTTGGGTTGCCGCGGCTCGTACCGACCACGAAATTACTGCCTGGCGAAGGAACCTGATTGGTATCGGTGGCCGGCAAACCGCGCCGGCACACCACCAAGCCCGAATACCTTCTTGGGCAGCGTGGGAATTCTTTGGGATATTTCACTCTTAGTCAAGTGGTTTGGCGCTTCGGCGCCACGATTTGTGACGCCTGTCACAATCGCGACCATTCGAAGCCCCTGCAGTCTTGCGTGCGCGAGTCGACTCGCTAGAATGGCCTGATGGTGACACGATCGAGTCCGTCCTCCGTCGCTGATCCGGTTATCGAGCGAAAGAATGCGGCCGCCGGGCCGCCGCCGATGTATCAGGTTGTTTTGTTGAACGACGATTACACTCCCATGGATTTCGTCGTCGATATCTTGCAGAGGTTTTTCGCAATGGGGCGTGAGAAGGCAACAAGAGTGATGTTGGCCGTTCACCTGGAGGGGCGCGGCGTGTGCGGCGTGTTTCCCCGTGACACCGCGGCTACCAAGGTTGAAATGGTCACCAGCTACGCGCGCGAGCACGAACATCCGCTACAGTGCGTAATGGAGGAAGCATGATCGCCCAGGAACTGGAAGTCAGTTTGCACATGGCCTTTGTCGAGGCCCGCCAGCAGCGCCACGAGTTCATCACCGTCGAACATCTCCTGCTCGCGCTGCTCGACAACCCGTCGGCGGCCGAAGTGCTGCGGGCGTGCGCCGCCAATATCGACGATCTCCGCCGCCACCTGGTCGGATTCATTCGCGAGAACACGCCGGTTGTCCCGGGCAACGAGGAAATCGACACCCAGCCGACGCTTGGTTTCCAGCGCGTCATCCAGCGGGCGATCATGCATGTCCAGTCGACCTCCAATGGCAAGAAGGAGGTCACCGGCGCCAATGTGCTGGTGGCGATCTTCGGCGAGAAGGATTCCCACGCAGTCTATTACCTGCACCAGCAGGGGATAACCAGGCTGGACGTGGTCAACTACATTTCGCACGGCATCACCAAGGCCCCTGAGGCCAGGGAGACGCCGCGCGAGGAGATCGTCGAGACCGAAGGCGACGCTAGTGCCAAACAGGCGAGCGCGCTCGAGCAATACACGCAGGATCTCAACGCGGCGGCCCGCGAAGGCCGGATCGACCCCCTGATCGGGCGTGAGCCCGAACTCGAGCGGGTAGTCCAGATCCTGTGCCGGCGGCGCAAGAACAATCCGCTGCTGGTGGGCGAGGCAGGGGTCGGCAAGACCGCAATCGCCGAGGGCCTGGCCTGGCGGATCAACGAAGGCAACGTCCCGGAAATCCTCAGCGAGGCAACCGTTTATTCGCTGGACATGGGCGCGCTGCTGGCCGGCACCAAGTACCGGGGCGATTTCGAGCAGCGGCTCAAGGCGGTGCTCAAGGAACTCAAGGCCAACGAAAACGCGATTCTGTTCATCGACGAAATCCACACCATCATCGGTGCCGGCTCGGCATCGGGCGGGACGCTCGACGCCTCGAATCTGCTCAAACCGGCTCTTTCCACCGGCCAGATCAAGTGCATCGGAGCGACCACCTATACCGAATACCGTGGGATTTTCGAAAAGGACCACGCGCTCTCGAGGCGTTTCCAGAAGATCGACGTCAACGAACCTTCGGTCGAACAGACCGTGCAGATCCTGCGCGGCCTGAAGTCGCGCTTCGAGGAACACCACGGGATTCGCTACGCCGCTTCGGCACTCTCGGCGGCGGCTGAACTTTCCGCCAAGTACATCACTGATCGCCACCTTCCCGACAAGGCGATCGACGTGATCGACGAGGCGGGGGCGGCACAGCGCATCCTGCCCAAGGGCAAGCAGAAGAAGGTTCTTGGCAAGAGCGAAATCGAGGAGATCGTCGCCAAGATCGCCCGGATTCCTCCGGCGTCGGTCTCGTCGGACGATCGCAGCAAACTCCAGTACCTTGATCGCGATCTCGGCAACGTGGTGTTCGGGCAGGGGCCCGCCATCCAGTCGCTGGCGAGCGCCATCAAGATGGCGCGCTCGGGCCTGGGCAAGCCTGACAAGCCGATCGGATCCTTCCTGTTCTCCGGGCCGACCGGTGTCGGCAAGACCGAGGTGGCGCGGCAGCTGGCGTTCACCATGGGCATAGAGCTGATCCGCTTCGACATGTCCGAGTACATGGAGCGCCATGCGGTGTCGCGGCTGATCGGTGCGCCCCCGGGCTACGTCGGTTTCGACCAGGGCGGCCTGTTGACCGAAGCCATTACCAAGAAGCCGCATTCGGTGCTGTTGCTCGACGAGATCGAGAAGGCGCACCCGGAGATCTTCAATATCCTGCTGCAGGTCATGGATCACGGGTCGCTCACCGATAACAACGGTCGCAAGGCCGATTTCCGCAATGTCGTGCTGATCATGACCACCAACGCTGGCGGCGAGGCGTTGCAGAGGAACACGATGGGCTTCTCCAACTCGCGCCAGAAGGGCGACGAGATGCAGGAGATCAAGCGCCTGTTCACTCCCGAGTTCCGCAACCGGCTCGATGCCATCATCAGTTTCGCGCCGCTCGACGAGGAGGTGATCCTGCGGGTGGTCGACAAGTTCCTGATGGAACTCGAGGCCCAGCTCCAGGACAAGAAGGTCGAAGTCTCGTTCAGCGATGCACTGCGCTCGCACCTGGCCAAGAAAGGGTTTGATCCGAGCATGGGCGCGCGGCCGATGCAGCGCCTGATTCAGGACACGATTCGTCGCGCCCTGGCCGACGAGTTGCTATTCGGAAAGCTGGTCGGTGGCGGCAAGGTGCGGATCGACGTCGACGACCAGGACGAGGTCGTGCTCACGTTCAGCGGAGCCGACGATGCTCCGAGTGGCGCTAACGGCGAGGAACCAGCCGAAGTCGAGCAAAGCTGAGTGCCCCTTCGGGGGCGACTGGCGATCTGTCCCGGGCAGCCGCTGCGTGGCAAGCGCGCTACGGTAAGATTGCGGCTTCACGCTTTCCTCGCGAGTCCCTGAGCGACATGTCCCTTACATTTCTTACCAGGCGCAACCAGGGTTTTCTCTGGGTCGCCCTGCTGGCTGCCGGAGCCATCACCTCAGCCATGATGCTGCAGTATGTCTTCGATGTGCAGCCTTGCGCATGGTGCGTATTGCTGCGCCTGATCTTTGTCGCGCTCGGTATCGTCGGGATTTTCGGCTGGCTGTTTCAGGGGCAGCGCGCGGTGCGGATCGTCGCGTCATTGCTGTCGCTGGCACTGGCGCTCTCGGGAGTGGCCACCGGGCTTTATCTGCATTTGGTGGCATCGCACAGTTCTTCTTGTAACTTCACGCTCGCCGACAAGATCGTGATGGCCCTGGGCCTCGACCAAGCGCTGCCAATGGTCTTCAAGGTCGGTGCCAGCTGCGATGCGGCGGTGGCACTGGTGCTGGGCGTCCCATCGGCCCTCTGGGCGGTGGCACTGGCGGTGGCTTCGATCATCGTCACGGTGCGGGCACTGCGGCGCTGATCAGATCGGCCGGCGAGCCCGGATGGCGGGCGCCGGCACCACCCAACAGGAGAATGTCAGATGTCCGCTCTTGATCAACTGCGCCAGAGTACGACGGTGGTGGCCGACACCGGGGACTTCCGCTCGATGCGATCCTATGCCCCCCGCGACGCCACGACCAACCCGACCTTGATCCTCAAGGCGATCCAGAAGGACGAATACCAGGTCCTGCTCCGGGAAACACTGGCCAGTCACCCGGGCGCCGCAATCGATGAGCTCTGCGACCGGCTGCTGGTGCGTTTCGGGTGCGAAATCCTCGGCATTGTGCCGGGACGCGTTTCGACCGAGGTCGACGCCCGGCTCTCCTTCGATACCGAGGGATCGGTTGCCCGCGCCCGCCGGCTCGTCGCGCTCTATGGCGCGGCCGGCTTTGGACCGGAGCGGGTGCTGATCAAGGTCGCCGCGACCTGGGAGGGAATCCGCGCCGCCGAGCAGCTCGAGCGCGAAGGGATCCACTGCAATCTCACGCTGTTGTTTGCGTTCGTGCAGGCAGTGGCCTGCGCCGAGGCGGGAGTGACGCTGATTTCACCTTTTGTCGGCAGGATCTACGACTGGTACAAGAAGCGCGATGGTCTCGAGTACGCTGCCGAGGACGATCCGGGGGTGCAGTCGGTTGGCCGGATCTACGGCTACTTCAAGAAGTACGGCTACGCCACCGAGGTGATGGGCGCCAGTTTCCGCAATACCGGGCAGATCAAGGCGCTCGCCGGCTGCGACCTGTTGACGATCAGCCCGGATTTGCTCGAGCAACTGCGCCAGGACGAGTCGGCAGTACCGCGCCGGCTCGATCCTGCCGCGGCCCAGGACGCGCCGCTGGAGCGCGAGAGTTTCGACGAAAAGGGCTTTCGCTTCGCACTCAACGAAGACGCGATGGCGACCGAGAAACTCGCCGAAGGGATCAGGCTCTTTGTTGCCGACGGGCGCCGGCTGGAGGAACTGGTGCGCGACGCGCGCGGCAGCTAGCAGCGTCCTGACACTTCAGCGCGAGAATCCGGCCGGCCGCGGTCAGTTGCTGCCCGTGCTCCCGAAGCCACCCGCGCCGCGCTCGCTGGCGACGAACGAATCGACGACCTCGAAATCGACCTGCTGTACCGGGACGATGACCAGCTGGGCAATGCGTTCGAGCGGCTCCATCCGATAGGTGACGCTGCCGCGGTTCCAGCACGACACCATCAGCGGACCCTGGTAGTCGGCGTCGATCAGGCCGACGAGGTTGCCGAGGACTATGCCGTGACGGTGACCGAGTCCGGAACGGGGCAGGATCAACGCCGCGTAACCGGGGTCGCTGACGTGAATCGACAGTCCGGTCGGAATCAGCTCGGCCTGGCCGGGCTGCAATTCGAGGACCTGGTCGATGCAGGCCCGCAGGTCAAGGCCGGCGCTGCCGGCGGTGGCGTAGGCCGGAAGTTGCGCGCGCATGCGCTCGTCGAGGATGCGAACAGCGATCTTCATCATGGCTTGCGGGCAAGGAGTTCTTGGAGACCGGTGCGCAGCGCGCCGCGGCCGATGCGGCGCAGGATCACGCCCAGGAAGACGATGGCGGCACCGGCCGCCGCCGAGGGCATCTGCAGGTGCAGCCATGGACCGAGAAAGACCGCGGCAGCGATGACCGCGAAACCAGCCAGCGTCAGACCGCGCCCGATCGGCGCCAGCACGGCCAGGTCGGCGTCGCCGATGGCCACCGTGCGCCGCACCGGCTTGGCGCCTGGCGGGCGCTCCAAGGCGTCGCCATCGCTGTTTTCAGGACGAACCATGCCGGCGCGAACGCTGGCCTTGCCCGAGGAGACTTCGCGCGCCAGCCGAATGATTTCCTCCGGGGTCGACGGCGGGGTGCCGACGATCTTCTCCAGGTAGGCGATAAAGTCGCCGTGGGGTGGTTCGCCGCCGGTGATCATTTCGCATCCTCCGCGACCGGCTGACCGATTCGGCCAGCAATTTCGGCGACCAGCAGTCGCGCAAGTTCGTCCTTGCTGGCCCGTCCCAGTGGCTTGGTGCCCTGCTCGTCGATCAGCAACAGCTCGTTGTCATCGAGCCCGAAGGTTTCATGGCCAATGTTCGCCACCAGCAGCGGCACGCCCTTGCGGCGGCGCTTGCTCTCGCCGTTGCGTGCGAGATCTTCGCTTTCGGCGGCAAAGCCGACGCAGTAGGGTGGGTTC
The DNA here is from genome assembly GCA_024637395.1 of Burkholderiaceae bacterium. Lineage (GTDB taxonomy): Bacteria > Pseudomonadota > Gammaproteobacteria > Burkholderiales > Burkholderiaceae_E > JAGXFR01. Next base: position 7,762 of record JAGXFG010000121.1, read on the forward strand.
GGGAGTCCGGCGACGGTCTGCAGGATGTCGGGGTTCTCGGCGAAGGCGAGTTCCGGCGTGGAGCCGATTTCGTCCTTCTTGAGCTTGCGGGCGCTGGCGTTGGTGACCTGCCAATCGGCCACCGCCGCCACCGCGATGAAGATGTCGCAACCCGGCGCGCAGGCACCCAGCGCCGCGTCACACATCTCGCGCGCGCTCTGGACATCGCTGCGGGTCACCCCAGCGGGCGTGGGCAGTGCGGTCGGGCCGGCCACCAGGTGCACCTCGGCGCCGGCGTGACGGCAGGCACGCGCCACGGCGAAGCCCATCTTGCCCGAGGAGCGGTTGGTGATCCCGCGTACCGGGTCGATCGCTTCGTAAGTCGGGCCGGCGGTCACGACGACGCGGCGGCCAGCCAGCAGGCGGGGCGCAAAGAAGGCCACCAGTTCCTCGACGATCGCCGGCGGCTCGAGCATTCGCCCCAGTCCGATTTCGCCACAGGCCTGGTCGCCGCTGTCCGGGCCCAAGAGCGTTACGCCGTCCTGGCGCAACTGCGCGACGTTGCGCTCGACCGCGGGGTTTGACCACATCTGGCGGTTCATCGCCGGGGCCACCAGCAGCGGGCATTCGCGGGCGACGCACAGGGTGCCGAGGAGATCGTCACACAGGCCATTGGCCAGCTTGCCGATGAAATCCGCCGACGCCGGCGCGATCAGGATCGCATCGGCGCTGCGCGACAACTCGATGTGGGCCATGTTGTTGCCGATGCGGTCGTCCCACTGGTCGACGAACACCGGGCGCGCGCTGAGCGCCTGGAAGGTGACCGGGGTGACGAAATGGGTGGCAGCGCGGGTCATCACTACCTGCACGGTCGCGCCGGCACGTTGCAGTTCCCGCACCAGCTCGGCTGCCTTGTAGGCGGCGATGCCGCCGGTGACCCCCAGCACGATGTGACGCTTGTTCAGTTCCATCCCATCCTCCTCGGCAGCGCCGTGGATTCCAGTGCGGCTATCGGCTGCGCCGCACCCGCCGGATCTCGTCGATGATCAGGAGCGTAACCCCGATCGTAATCGCCGAGTCGGCAAGGTTGAATGCCGGCCAGTAGAAACGACCATGATAGAGGAGTACGAAGTCGACCACCTTGCCGATGTGAATGCGGTCGATGACGTTGCCCACCGCGCCGCCGAGAATCAGCGCGATGCCGAGCGCGAACACGCGCTCTGCAAAGTGGCGCGTCAGCAGGAAGACCAGGAACACGGCGGCGGCAAAACCGATTGCAACGAAGAACCAGCGCTGCCAGCCCGAGGCACCCGCCAGGAAACTGAACGCAGCCCCGGTGTTGTAGATCAGCGTGAGGTCGAAAAAGTCCGCGATCACCGGGATGCGGGTGCCGGGGTGCAGCAGCCGCACCGCCATTGCCTTGGTGAGCTGGTCAAGCCCGACCACCGCCAGCGCCAGCACCAGTGCGCCGCTGAGTCCGGTACGGCTCGCTTTCGCCATGGCGCGTCCTCAGGCAACGCGCCGGGATTCGCCAGCGCCGTGGAGGTTGGAGGAGCAACGGGCGCAAATTCCCGGGTGGTCCGGATCGGCCCCGACATCCTCCCGATAGTGCCAGCAGCGCCCGCACTTGGCATGCCCGCTGGGGTATACCGCGACCGCCTCCTCGGACTCGCTCTCGACTGCCGTGACCGTCGCGCGCGAGGTGATGAGCACGAACCGCAGGTCGTCGCCGAGGCTGGCCAGCGCTTCGTAGCCCGCGCCACTGGCGCGCAGCTCTACTTCGGCCTGCAGCGATGAGCCGACCTGGCCGGCAGTACGCAGATCCTCGATCCGGCGCTGCACCTCGGCGCGCCAGGCCCTGATGCTCTGCCACTTGACCAGCAACGACTCGGCGTCGGGGAATTCCGGCAGCCGGTGATAGGTCTGGGTGAAGATCGTTTCGCCTTCTTCCGACCAGAGTCGGGGCGCGAGCAGCGGCCAGGCCTCCTCGGCAGTGAACGACAGGATTGGCGCCATCACCCGCAGCAGCGCATGGGCGATGTGCCACAGCGCCGTCTGCGCCGAGCGCCGTGCCAGGCTGCCGGCGGCGGTGGTGTAGAGACGGTCCTTGAGGATGTCGAGGTAGAAGGAGCCGAGATCTTCGGAACAGAAGTTCTGCAGCTTGGCGACCACCGGGTGGTATTCGAAGCGCTCGTAGTCGAGCTCGATGCCGGCCTGCCATTGTGCTGTCATGGCCAGCGCATAGCGGTCGATCTCGAGCATGTCGGCCAGCGCCACGGCATCGCGTTCCGGGTCGAAGTCGGCAACATTGGCGAGCAGGAAGCGCAAGGTGTTGCGGATGCGCCGATAGGACTCGACGACGCGCTTGAGGATCTCTTCGGAGATCGACAGTTCGCCGGAATAATCGGTGCTTGCCACCCACAGCCGCAGGATTTCGGCTCCCAGGGTGCCGCTGATCTTCTGCGGCGCCAGGGTATTGCCGAGCGACTTCGACATCTTGCGGCCATCGGCGTCGACCGTAAAGCCGTGGGTGAGCAGCGCCTTGTAGGGCGGGACTCCGTTGAGCATCGACGAGCTCAACAGCGACGAATGGAACCAGCCACGGTGCTGGTCCGATCCCTCGAGATAGAGGTCGGCCGGAAAGTGCGACTGCGCCCGGTGCGAGCCGCGCAGGACCGTCTGGTGGGTGGTGCCGGAGTCGAACCAGACGTCGAGGGTGTCGCGGTTCTTCTCGTAGATCTCCGCCTCGTCACCCAGCAGTTCGCGCGGATCCAGGCGCTGCCAGGCCTCGATGCCCTCGCGCTCGAGGCGCTGCGCCACCTGTTCGATCAGTTCGAGCGTGCGCGGGTGGAGTTCCCCGGTTTCGCGATGCACAAAGAACGCCATCGGCGTGCCCCATTGACGCTGGCGCGACAGGGTCCAGTCGGGACGGCTGGCAATCATCCCGTGCAGGCGCGCCTTGCCCCAGGCGGGGTAGAAATTGGTGGCCTCGATGCCGGCGAGCGCGGTCTGGCGCAAGGTCGGACCGCCGTCCCTGGGAGTGACGTCCATCCCGGCAAACCACTGGCTCGAGGCGCGGTAGATGATCGGCGTCTTGTGGCGCCAGCAGTGCATGTAGCTATGCGACTCGCGCGCCCGATGCAGCAGGCAGCCATGCTCACTGATCGTCGCCGTGATCTTGGGGTTCGCTTCCCAGATCGAGAGCCCGCCAAAGAGCGGAAACGACTCGGCATAGCGCCCGTCGCCCATGACCGGCTGCAGGATGTCGGCATCGGTCATTCCGTAGCGCTTGCAGGAAGCGAAGTCTTCCACGCCGTAGGCCGGTGACGAGTGCACGATGCCGGTGCCCGCGTCGAGCGTGACGTAGTCCCCGAGATACACCGGGGCGTGGCGATCGGCGAAGGGATGACGGAAACGGATCAGTTCCAGCGCCGCACCCTTGCAGGTGGCCACGACGGTCCCGCTCAGGCCCCAGGCTGCGAGGCACGCCGCGACCCGTTCCTCGGCAACGATCAGCAGTGTCGGCTGGCCGCCGAATTCGCTGCGCACCAGCGCGTAGTCGAATTCAGGATGGATGTTGAGCGCCTGATTGGCGGGAATCGTCCACGGCGTGGTAGTCCAGATCACGGCAAAGCCGCGTTCGATCGGCAGGCGCTCCAAACCGAACGCCTGGGCGAGTAGCGGCAGGTCTGCGGGTTCGAACGGGAAGCCAACGTCGATCGCCTCGTCGCTGCGGTCCTGGTATTCGACCTCCGCTTCAGCCAGCGCCGAGCCGCAGTCGAAGCACCAGTTGACCGGCTTGAGGCCGCGAAACAGGAAGCCGCGATCGAGCAGGCGGCCAAGCGCCCGCAACTCGTCGGCTTCATTGCCGAAGGCCATGGTCAGATAGGGGTTGTCCCATTCGCCCAGCACGCCAAGGCGAATGAAGTCCTGCTTCTGGCGCTCGATCTGCTCGGTGGCGTAGGCGCGCGACAGCGCCTGGACTTCAGCGGGAGGAAGGTTCTTGCCGTGGAGCTTCTCGATCTGGATCTCGATGGGCATGCCGTGGCAGTCCCAGCCCGGCACGTAGGGAGCGTCGAAGCCGGCCATGTTGTGGCTCTTGACGACGATGTCCTTGAGGATCTTGTTGACCGCGTGACCGAGGTGGATGTCGCCATTGGCATACGGCGGGCCGTCGTGAAGCACCCACATTGGCCGCCCTGCAGAGGCTTTGCGGATCCGCTCGTAGACGCCCTTGGATTGCCACTGCGCGGCCCAGACCGGCTCGCGGCGCGCGAGATCGCCGCGCATCGGAAAACTGGTGTCGGGCAGGTTCAGGGTGGCGCGATACGAACCGGTGTCCTTGCTCCCGGTGTTGCCCTTGGGGGCGGACTTCTTTCCCGGCTGGTTCGGGTCTTGCGTCATGTCATTGGTCTCAGTCAGGTTCTCAAACCGGTTTGTCCGGCGTGGTGCTTGATTGCAATTGCTGTGCGAAGAAGGTGCGGGCGGCCTGCGCGTCACGGCCGATCTGGGCGCGCAGCTCGTCGAGTCCGGCAAAGTTGGCTTCGTCGCGCAGCTTGGCGAGGAACACTACCCGGACCAGTTCACCATAGACGTCGCGGTCGAAGTCGAACAGATTGACCTCGAGCAGTGGCCGGCCGTCGCGCTCGACTGCCGGACGGGTTCCCAGGTTGGCGACCCCGGGCAGCGCGCGCCCATCGAGCCCCTCGACTTCGACCACGAAGATCCCCGAGAGCGCCGGGCGTTCGAATGGGATCCGCAGGTTGAGTGTCGGGAAGCCGAGATGGCGTCCCAGCTGACGGCCGTGGATCACGTGTCCGGAAATGCTGTAGCGCCGGCCGAGCAGGGTGCGCACGCGCTCGAAGTCGCCGCTGCCCAGCGCAGACCGGACCGCGGAGCTCGAGATCCGGTCGGTGCCCTCGCAGACACTTGCCATGCGCGCGAGTTCGAAGCCGTTGGCGGCGGCGCTATCGGTCAGCAGTTCAAAATCGCCGACGCGCTTGGCGCCAAAGCGAAAATCGTCCCCGACCAGCAGATACCTTGCCTGCAGCCCATCGACGATCATCTCGGCGACAAAACGCTCGGCCGGCAGCGCTGCCAGCGAGTCGTTGAAATGCGCGATGCATACCCGGTCGATGCGACTGCGCGCCAGCGCATCGAGCTTGTCGCGTTCGGTCGAAATGCGCGTCGGTGCCGGTTGCCCACGATGCGTGGCGAAGAATTCGCGCGGGTGCGGCTCGAAGGTCAATACGCACGTCGGCAGGCCCATTTCGTCGGCCCGCGCGCGCAGCGCCGCGAGCATCACCTGGTGGCCGCGGTGGACGCCGTCGAAATTGCCGATCGTCAGCGCGCAGGGGCGGCGATCGGCGGGCGGCGGCAGGCGACGGAATACTTCCATTTGCAAGGTCGGTAAATTGGCTGCGTGTGTTTTGCAAAACCTTGAATTATAAGACTTTGCAGGCTAATTCGGGGGCGCCGGTGCTAGAATTCGGCGATGCAAAATATTGTCGTGCTGATCTCCGGACAAGGCTCAAATCTGGGCTCGATCGCGCAGGCCTGCCGCCGGCAACACTGGCCGGCGCGCGTCGCGGCGGTGATCGGCGGCCGGTCAGCGGCAGCTGGATTGGCGCTGGCCGCGCTCGAGGGGATACCGACGCAGCAGCTCGCGCATCAGGATTTCTCCTCCCGCGAGGCTTACGAAGCCGAGCTCGCCGAGCGCATCGACGCGCACGATCCCGACTGGGTGGTGCTGGCCGGCTTCATGCGCATTCTCACGCCGCCGTTCGTGGCCCGCTATCTCGGTCGAATGGTAAACATTCACCCTTCGCTGCTGCCAGCGTTTCCCGGACTGGCAACCCACCGGCGCGCCCTCGCCGCGGGCGTCAAGGTTCATGGCGCGACCGTCCATTTTGTGACTCCTGGCCTTGACGATGGACCGATAATCGCGCAGGCGGCGGTGCCGGTGCAACCCGGCGATGACGAAGCCACCCTGGCCGCCCGCGTGCTCGCCGCCGAGCACCGCCTCTACCCGATGGTGGTGCGCTGGCTGGTCGAGGGGCGCTCCCGGTTACACAGCGAACAGCTCGAGTGGCTGCCTGCCGGGGAGCCGCCGGCTGATGATCCCGGGCGCTCTGCCGCCTGGCCCGACGACTCGCAACTGCTCTGGTGCCCATGAATCTCGCGCTCTCACTCGAGCAGGCTCTGGCCGCGGTGCTGCGGCTGGAACTTCCCGCCGACCGGGCGCTCTCGGAGTTCTTCCGCCGCAACCATTCGCTGGGACGGCGCGATCGCGGCATGATCGCGGAAACGGTCTTCGACGTGCTGCGCAATCGCCGGCTCTATGCCCACCTCGCGCAGAGCGGCAAGGGGCGCCTGGAGAGGCGACTGGCCTTGCTCTCGCCGGCAGCGGCGGGGATCGCCCGCAGCGCCGAGGAGCAGGAATGGCTCGCAGCGGTGGCCAGCGTGCCGCTGGCAGAGCTTGCCCCGGCGCTGCGCCAGAGCCTGCCCGACTGGCTGGCCGAGCGCTTGCAGCAGGCCTTCCCGGGCGAGGAGTTCGAAAGCCTGGCACGAGCGCTGCTGCGGCCGGCGCCGCTCGATCTGCGCGTCAACCTGGCCCGCACCAGTCGTGACGCCGCCCGCGAAGCGTTGCGCGCCGAGGGCATTGAAGCCGAACCGTTGGCGATGGTCGAAACCGCGCTGCGCGTGCTGGGCAAGCCGGCGCTCGAGCGCTGCACGCCTTTCCTGCGCGGCGAGGTCGAGGTGCAGGATGCCGGAAGTCAGTTGCTGACCAGGCTGGTGGCGCCTCGCAGGGGCCAGACCGTGGTCGATTTTTGTGCCGGGGCCGGCGGCAAGACGCTCGCCCTGGCCGCTGCGATGCGCTCGACCGGGCAGATCTTTGCCTGCGATGTGTCGGGCACGCGGTTGCGGCGCATGAAGCCTCGTCTCGCCCGCTCGGGAGCGACCAACGTCCAGCCATTTGGCATCGATTCCGAAAGTGATCCCAAGCTCGCCCGGCTGGCAGGACGGGCGGACGCCGTGCTGGTCGATGCGCCCTGCAGCGGCACCGGGACTTTACGCCGCAATCCCGACCTCAAGTGGCGGCTCGACCCAGCCGATGTGCAGCGGCTCGTGCTGACCCAGAACTCGATCCTTGCCGAGGCTGCCAAGCTGGTCAAGAGTGGCGGGGTGTTGGTTTACGCCACCTGCAGCCTGCTGGCCGAGGAAAATGAGGGCGTGGCTGCACGCTTCGACGGAGAGCATCCGGGGTGGGAGCGCGACGACCCGCGCCAGCACGTCGACCCCGAATTCTGTTCCGGGATGGCGTTGCGCTTGCTCGCCCATCGTCACGATACCGACTGCTTCTTTGCGGCCCGCTGGACCAGGAGGGAGCGATGAACTGGCTCGACAAGATCGGCGTCGAGGGATCGTTGTGGTCGGAGTTCCTGAGCGCGGCCGACAACCGGGCGCCATGGTTGCAGGCGCTCATCATTCTGGTTTGCGTGCTGGTGGCGGCGGGCGTTGCCCGCGCCTGGGTTGCACAGGCACGGCGCTTGCGCGGCGGCCCGAGCTCAGAGGCCAAAGTGGACGCGTTGAAAACGGTCCGCCGACCCCATTTTGCGATCGTCCTGTTCCTGTTGCTGGCGGTCGCGCGCCCAATCGTCGAAAGCTGGGAACCGGCCGGACTGCTGCGGCTGGCGGTGGTGTTTGCTGCGGCCCTAAGTATCATCCGGGTCGCGGTTCAGCTCGCCTGGCGGCTGCTCCCCAACCGGCTGCTCAAGGCGAGTTTGCGCTGGGTGGGCCTGCTGGTCTGGATCGGGGTGGTGCTTCACGTTACCGGGTATCTGGGCCTGCTGATCGGCATGCTCGAGGAGACCGGTTTTCAGGTTGGCCGGCACTCGATCTCGCTGTGGGAAATCATTAGCGGCGCTTTCTGGATCGGACTGACCATGCTGGGAGCGGTCTGGGCCAGCACGCTGCTGGAGCAAAGACTGCTTGGCGCCGAGGCGCTCGACGTCAACCTCAGGGTAGTGATGGCGCGCGCGTTGCGTGCCGTGCTGCTGCTGGTGGCGCTGCTGATCGGGGTGTCGCTGGTCGGCCTCGACATCACGGCGCTGTCGGTGTTCGGCGGCGCGTTGGGCGTTGGTCTCGGCCTGGGCCTGCAACGCATCGCCAGCAACTATGTCAGCGGCTTCATCATTCTGCTCGAGCGCTCGCTGCGCCCGGGCGACATGGTGCGGGTGGGGCAGACCTACGGTCAGGTAACCGAAATCCGGACCAGGTTCACGGTGATTCGCGCGCCCAACGGAGTGAATTTCATCGTGCCCAACGAGGCGCTGACCAGCGATACGGTGCAGAACATTTCCGCCAACGGAGCGGCTCGGGTCGGGGTGACGGTGCAGGTTGCATACGGCAGCGATCCGGACCTGGTCCAGCAACTGCTGTGCGAGGCGGCAGCCGCGCATCCGCGGGTGCTTAAGGAACCTGCCCCCAGCGCCTTCCTGACCGGGTTCGGATCCGACGGGCTGGACTTTGAACTGGGCATGTTCGTGCCCGACCCGCAAAACGGCACGATGGCGGTTCAATCCGCGGTCAGCGTGGCGGTGCTGCGCGCCTTTGAGCAGCACGGCATCCAGATTCCGTATCCGCAACGCGAAGTGCGGATGCTTGGTGGAGCCCAGCTTGGCGTGGTTGATCCCACCGCCAAGGAATAAAAATGGACCCCTCGGGGTCCGTCTCATCAAAACGGGCCCGATGGGCCCGTTTCTTTGCCCAGGTCCGCAAAGACCCGGGAGATGTCGCCTTGCTGCCGGCGGTCAGGGCGGCGCGCCGCAGCGCACCGTCAGCTCACTTGAGCTTGGTTTCCTTGTAGTCGACGTGCTTGCGGGCAACCGGGTCGAACTTCTTCATCACAAGCTTCTCGGGCATCGTGCGCTTGTTCTTGGAAGTCGTATAGAAATGCCCGGTTCCGGCCGTCGATTCGAGCTTGATCTTGTCACGCATTGTCTTTCTCCGTGGTGCTGGTCTGCGTCACGCGCTGTCGGTCTAGACCGATTCGCCGCGGGCGGCAATCTCGGCGAGGACCACCTCGATGCCCTTCTTGTCGATCAGGCGCAGCCCGGAATTGCTCACCCGCAGGCGCACCCAGCGCTTCTGTTCTTCAAGCCAGAAACGGCGCGACTGAAGATTGGGCAGGAACCGGCGCTTGGTCCTGTTATTGGCGTGCGAGACGTTGTTGCCGGACATCGGCGCCTTTCCGGTCACTTGGCAAACGCGTGCCATGGTGGACTCCTTCCGTGTATTTATGCAGCAAAGCCGTTAATCTTAGCCGATTTCTGGCCTTTACAGCAAGTCGTGATTGCTGCCCGGGCCGGTTAGGTTGCCTGGCAAGGGTCTGCTCAGAGCAGACCCGACTCCGCGAACGACACGCATTGGGGGCCGGCGACGATCAGGTGGTCGAGCACCGGAATGTCCAGGATTTGCAGGGCCGAGCGCAGTGCATCGGTCAGCGCCCGGTCTGCGGCACTCGCTTGTGCCACTCCCGAGGGGTGATTATGGGCGAAAATCACGCCCGCGGCATTGAGTTCGATGGCTCGGCGCACGACTTCACGGGGATATACCGCGGTCTGGGTCAGCGTGCCCCGGAACAGTTCCTCCGCGGCCAGCAACCGGTTGCGGCTGTCCAGGAACAGTCCGACGAACACTTCATGCCGGCGGTTGCGCAGCCAGACTGTCAGAAAGTCCCGCACTGCGGCGGGTGAAGCGAGCGCGTCGCCCTGGCGCAATTGCTCGCCGATGGCGCGGCGGGAGACTTCGAGCGCCGCCTGCAAGGTGGCCCAGCGCGCGGTTCCGACGCCGTTGCTCGAGCAAAGCCGGTCGTGGCTTGCGGCCGTAAGTGGCTGCAGACCGCCAAACTCGGCGAGCAGATCACTCGCGATCTGGACCGCGCTGCGCCGGGCCGTTCCGGCACCCAGCACGATCGCGAGCAGCTCCGAATCCGATAGCGACTCCGGGCCGAGCGCCCGCAAGCGTTCGCGCGGCCGCTCGCGCCTGGGAAGCGAGCCAAAGCTCATGCTGGCTTGTCGTAGAATTGGGCCATGGAACTCACATCCCCCGTCGGCCAGACGCCGGCGGGTAGAAAGTGTTGCGACCGGGGAAGTGTCACCGATCGCGGGCAACCCGTCACTACGTCATCGGGCCATCGGCCGATTGGCCATAGCCTTGGTTCGATTGCGTCATGAAAATCATCCTTGCCCAGCCGAGAGGTTTTTGCGCCGGAGTCGATCGGGCGATCGAAATCGTCGAGCGCACTATCGAGGTCTTTGGCGCACCGATCTACGTGCGCCACGAAATCGTCCACAACGAACATGTAGTCGGATCCTTGCGCGCCAAGGGGGCGGTGTTCGTCGATTCGCTCGACGAGGTCCCGGACGGGTCAACGGTGATCTTCTCGGCCCACGGGGTGCCGCGATCGGTCGTCGACGAGGCGAGGCAGCGCGGGCTGCGGGTCTTCGATGCGACCTGTCCCCTGGTGAGCAAGGTGCACGTCGAAGTCGCGCGGATGCATCGCGAAGGGCGCGAAGTGATCATGATCGGCCATGCCGGGCATCCCGAGGTCGAAGGGACGATGGGGCAGGTCGACGGCGGGATCTATCTGGTCGAGGACATCGCCGACGTTGGCAAGCTGATGGTCAACAACCCTGCCCAACTCGGCCTGGTGACGCAGACGACGCTTTCGGTCGATGATTGCCGCGAGATCATCGCCGCGTTGCGCGAGCGTTTCCCGGGGATTGCGGAACCAAAGAAACAGGACATCTGCTACGCGACGCAGAATCGCCAGGACGCCGTCAAGGCAATAGCCGAGGAATGCGATCTGGTTCTGGTCGTTGGATCGCCAACGAGTTCCAATTCGAATCGGCTGCGTGAAGTCGCGGAAAAGCTCGGACGGACCTCCCGGATGATCGGCTCGGCGGCAGAACTCGATCCGCAATGGCTGGTTGGATGCCACACGATTGGCGTTAGCGCCGGGGCTTCGGCTCCGGAACGCCTGGTCCAGGAATTGATTGCCCGGCTCCAGGAACTGGGGGCAGGAGATGTCAGGGTTCTCGACGGGGTGCGTGAGCACATGACCTTCCCGCTGCCCAGGGGGCTGGGGCGCGAAGCTGGAGCAAAGCCCACCGACTAACAGCAAAGGGCCGGGAAGCCGGCCGAAGTTCACCGGGGCGGCGCGTCGTGCCGCCATCAATCTTGCAGATGACAGCAATTTCATTAAGGGGTACGACATGACGGACAAGAACCAACTCTCGCCGGCGGAGCAAGCCCTCAGCGAAGCCGCGCTGGAATATCACAGCTCACCAACCAGGGGCAAGATCTCGGTAACCCCTACCAAGCCGCTGTCGAATCAGCGCGATCTGTCGCTGGCGTATTCCCCGGGCGTGGCCTACGCGTGTCTCGCGATCGAGAAGGATCCGTCGCTCGCTGCCGAATACACGTCGCGCGGCAACCTCGTCGGTGTGGTGACCAACGGCACTGCGGTGCTCGGGCTGGGCAACATCGGGCCGCTGGCGGGCAAGCCGGTGATGGAAGGCAAGGGCTGCCTGTTCAAGAAGTTCGCCGGAATCGACGTCTTCGACATCGAACTCGCCGAGACTGACCCCGACAAGCTGGTCGACATCATCTGCGCCCTTGAACCGACGCTTGGCGGCATCAACCTCGAGGACATCAAGGCTCCCGAGTGCTTCTATATCGAGCGCAAGGTGCGCGAGCGGATGAAGATTCCGGTCTTCCACGACGACCAGCACGGCACGGCGATCATCTCCGCCGCGGCGCTGCTCAATGGTCTGGAACTGGTCGGCAAGGAAATTGGCAAGGTCAAGATCGCGGTCTCCGGTGCCGGAGCAGCGGCGATCGCCTGCTTGAACATAATGGTCGGGCTCGGGGTTCAGCGCGAGAACGTGCTGATGTGCGATTCCAAAGGGGTGATCTACGAGGGTCGCCCGGGGCAGCTCGACGAGTCCAAGCTCACCTATGTTCGCAAGACCAGCGCCCGTACGCTCGCCGACGCGGTTTCCGGCGCCGATGTCTTTCTCGGTTGCTCGGCTGCCGGTGTGCTGACACCGGACATGGTCGAGACCATGGCCGACCAGCCGATCATTCTGGCGCTGGCCAATCCTGAACCGGAAATTCGGCCTGAGCTGGCGCTGGCGGTGCGTCCGGATTGCATCATTGCCACCGGCCGTTCGGACTATCCGAACCAGGTCAACAACGTCCTGTGCTTCCCCTACATCTTCAGGGGAGCGCTCGACTGCGGCGCGACGAGCATCACTGAAGAGATGAAGCTCGCCTGTGTGCGCGAGATCGCCGAACTCGCCAAGGCCGAGATCAGCGACGAAGTGGCCCATGCCTATGAGGGCCAGGAACTGACGTTCGGGGCGGAGTACCTGATTCCGAAGCCGTTCGATTCCCGGCTGATTCTGCGCATCGCGCCGGCGGTCGCCGCGGCGGCGCAGGCCTCGGGTGTGGCGGCGCGTCCAATTACCGACATGGCCGCCTATCGCCAGTCGTTGAACCAGTTCGTGACCCACACCGGCATGTTCATGCGCCCGGTATTCGAGCGCGCCAAGACGTCGTCGATACAGCGTGTGGTCTACGCCGAGGGCGAGGACGAACGGGTCTTGCGCGCCGCCCAGCAGCTGGTTGACGACGGCATTGCCCGGCCGGTCCTGGTCGGGCATCCGGCGGTGATCGAAATGAGGATCAAGAAGGCCGGGTTGCGGCTGACCGACGGCGAAAACATCGAAATCGTCGATCCCGAGAGTGATGAGCGGTTTCGTGAGTGCTGGACCGATCTGCACACCCTGCTTGGGCGCCGCGGCGTCACGCAGGAAATGGCCAAGGCCATGATGCGGCGCTCGACCACGACGATCGCGGCAATGCTGCTGCGCCGCGGTGAAGCCGACGCGATGATCTGCGGGCTGGTCGGGAAGTACGACGCTCACCTCGAGAACATCGGGAAGATCATTGGACTGAAGGAAGGCGCGCCGTGCTTTGCGGCGATGAACGCGCTGATGCTCGACCAGCACACGCTGTTCATCACCGACACCTTCGTCAACGAGGATCCGGACGCCGAGCAACTCGCCAGGATCGCGATTATGGCGGCCGAAACAGTCGAGGCGTTCGGGATTCCGCCCAAGGTCGCGTTCCTGTCCCACTCGATGTTCGGTTCCAGCGATCGGCCATCGGCGCGCAAGATGCGCGCCGCCCACGAGATCTTTGCCAGGCTCGCACCGAATATCGAGTCCGAGGGCGAGATGCACGGTGACGCGGCGCTCTCGCCCGGCAAGCGCGACAACTTCATCCAGGATTCGCAACTCACCGGCGCGGCCAACCTGCTGGTGATGCCGAACCTCGATGCGGCGAACATCCTGTTCAACGTGCTCAAGGTGACCGGCGGCAAGGGCGTGACGGTCGGCCCGATCCTGCTGGGGACGGCGCGTCCGGTGCACATCCTGACGCCGGCTAGCACCATGCGGAGGGTGGTCAACATGACTGCCCTTGCGGTCAGCCAGGCGGCCAAGAAAGTTTCGCTGGAGTAGCGCGCGGCGGGACATCGCCGGGGGAGGAGCAGTGCGCTGCTTCCCCGGCGGCCTGAAGTATTTCGGCGGGGCGCCTGGTTGATCCGGCGCTCGCCGCTGGCCGCGGCGGCGGCGACCTGGCAGGGGAGCGCGGACATTGGCAAGAGAACTTCGATTGCTGCAGGGTAACCAGGCAATTGCCGCGGGCGCTCTGTATGCCGGCGCCAGATTCTATGCCGGCTACCCGATCACGCCATCCTCCGAGATCGCCGAAGATTGCTCGCACACGATGCCGCGCGCGGGTGGCGTCTACATCCAGATGGAAGACGAAATCGGCTCGATCGCGGCGGTGATCGGCGCCTCACTGGCCGGCGCGAAAGCGTTCACCGCCACCAGTGGTCCCGGCTTTTCGCTGATGCAGGAAAATCTCGGCCTGGCGGTGATGGGCGAGGTGCCGTGCGTGATCGTCAACGTGCAACGCTCCGGCCCCAGTACCGGGCTTGCGACCAAGCCAGGGCAGTCGGACATCATGCAGGTTCGCTGGGGTCGCCACGGCGACCAGTCGGTGATCGCGCTGTGTCCCGGCAATGTCAGTGAATGTTTCTCCCTGACAGTGCAGGCGTTCAATTTCGCGGAACGTTTTCGCGTGCCGGTAATTCTGATGGCCGACGAACTGGTTGGTCATACCCGCGAGGGCGTCGCGATTCCCGCGCCGGGCGAGCTTCCGGTACTCCAGCGCAAGGCACCGGTGGGGGATCCTGCCGCCTACCGGCCTTTCACGCCCGACGCGGACGGCATCGCGCCACTTGCGGCCTACGGCAGCCCGTACGTCACCCACGTGACCAGTTCGATGCACGGCCCGACCGGCTACAGCAACAACGACCCGGCCAATGCCGAGCGCCGGATCCGGGAAATGCACGAGAAGATTTCCCGGCATCGCGATGAAATCGTCCTGACCCGCTGTTTCGACACCGCCGACCTGGAGGTGCTGGTAATCGTGCATGGCGCGACCACCGGGGCCGGACGGGCTGCGGCACGCGAAGCGCGGGCCCAGGGGGTGCGCGCCGGGGTGCTGCAATTGCAGACCATCTGGCCCTTCCCGGACCGCGAAGTGGCAGAACTTGGTCGGCGGGCGACCAAAGTGATCGTCCCGGAGATGAACTATGAAGGTCAGATCGCCGGCGAGGTGCGCAAGGCCCTCGGTCCGGCCGCCGACATCCGGCGGGTCAACCGTTACAACGGGACGATCATCACCCCGGAGGAAATTCTGGATGCGATCAACCAGCCAGTCGGCGCCGGAGAGTAACCATGTCACACGCCACGGGTGAGACCTATCTGAAGCCGGGCGTATTGCCGCACATGTGGTGCCCGGGCTGCGGTATCGGCACGATGATGGGCGCCATGTTGCGCGCCTTCGAGGACCTGGGATTCACCAATACCGACACGGTGGTAGTGACCGGGATCGGCTGCACCGGCAAACTCGACGACTACCTGCTGACCAATGCCCTGCACACCACCCACGGGCGGGCGCTTGCGCATGCCACCGGCATCAAGGCGTTCCGGCCGAAACTCAACGTGGTGGTCGTGATGGGTGACGGCGACAGCGTGACCATTGGCGGCAACCATTTCATCCACGCGGCACGGCGCAATATCGACCTGACCGCGATCGTGCTCAACAACCTGAACTTCGGCATGACGGGCGGCCAGGCTTCTGGAACCACACCTGGTTCAAGCCTTACGAGCACGACGGCCTATGGCAACCCCGAACGGGCCTTCGATATTTGCGCACTGGCTGAAACGGCGGGCGCGAACTACGTTGCCCGAACCACGCCGCACCACGGCTGGGAGATGCAGGCGCTGATCCGCCAGGGACTCCAACACCGCGGCTTTTCGCTGATCGAGGTCGTCAGCCCCTGTCCGCCCCACTACGGGCGTCGCAACGAAATGCGCGAAACCAGCGAAATGCTCCACTGGATCCGGGATCGGGCGGTTCCCGTGGAGCGTTTTGGCGCGCTGGCGCCAGACGCGCGCCACGACTCATTTCCGATCGGCGTCCTGGCGCAGCGCGACGAGCCGGACTTCAACGCCAACTATGACCTGGTGCGCGCCCGCGCCGGTTACCGTGAAGAGGGCCTGGCAGGATGAGCCGCGAGCGCCGCCGCCATGAACTTGTGCTCGCCGGATCGGGCGGGCAGGGGCTGGTCCTGTCGGGAATCCTTCTTGCCGAGGCCGCCATTGCCGAGGGCCGCAACGTGGTGCAGACCCAGTCCTACGGGATCGCGACTCGCGGTGGTTTGTCGCTTGCCGAGGTCATTGTGGATCAGGACGAAATCCTCTTCCAGCAGGTGCGCACGCCCGACTGCGTGCTCGCGCTGACCGAGGAGGCGCTGCGCAAGTACGAGGCCTGGGCCGAGCGCGGAGTGCCGATCCTGTATGACAGCACCCTGGCGCAGGAGCGTCCCGGCGCCAATTTCCTGGCCTGCCCCTTTACCCGGATCGCCTCCGAGTTGGGCAACCCGGGCAGCGTCAACATCCTCGCGCTTGGCGCGCTGATCGCCCTGACCACGGTGGTGGCGCCAGCCACGATGGAGGAATTGCTGCGCGCCCGTTTTGAAGGGGAGAGCGCCGAAGCCAACGTGCGCGCGTTTCGCGCCGGTGTTGAACAGCAAAGACGAGTTTGCGCATGAATCCTGATCCGATCGCTCCTGGCCGCCACGGCGGAAACTCTCAACAACCGGCGCGACGGCTGGCGCCGTGCGAAATGGCGTGCCCGGCCGCGGTGGACGTGCCCCGTTACCTCCGGCTGATCAGGGACGGCAACTTTGGCGCGGCGCTGGCGGTGGTGCGCGAGCGTATTCCCTTGGCACTGGTGTGTGGTTACGTCTGTGCTCGCCCCTGCGAAGCCAACTGCGGTCGTGGCCAGTGGGAGGAGGCGGTCGCGATCCGCGCCCTGAAGCTGGTTGCCGCGCAGCGCGGTGAAGAAGAGGCTGGGGCACCCGTGCGCCGGCCGGCTACCGGCCGCCGGGCGGCCGTGATCGGCTCCGGCCCGGCTGGTCTGGGTTGCGCCTACTACCTGGCTCTGCAGGGCCACGAGGTGGTGGTGTTTGAAGCCCGCGATCGAATTGGCGGCATGCTGCGGTTCGGAATCCCCGAGTTCCGGCTGCCCGATGATGCCGTCGATGCTGATCTGCGCGAGATCGAGCGCGCCGGTGTGGTGTTCCGGACGAACTCCCGAGTGGAGTCCGCCGAAGGTCTGCTCGGCAGCGGCCACGAGGCGGTATTCATCGCTACCGGGGCCTGGCGCGGCGTGCGTCTGGGAATTGCGGGTGAAGAGCAACAAGACGTGATCGACGGCCTGTCGTTTCTCGACGCGGTTCGTTGCGGCACCCCGCCGCCGATCGGCAAGCGTGTTGTCGTGGTCGGTGGTGGCAACACGGCGATCGATGCGGCCCGTTCGGCGCGACGCCTGGGCGCCGATGTGGTGCAGATCTATCGCCGGGGCCGGGACGAGATGCCGGCAGTTCGCGACGAGGTCGAAGAAGCGATCGAAGAAGGCGTCAGGCTGGAGACTCTGGTCGCGCCGGTGCGCGTTGAAGCCGGTGCCGTGATCGGGGTGCGGATGAGCCTTGGCGAGCCGGACGAGAGCGGACGGCGGCGCCCTGTTCCGGTGGCCGGCAGCGAGTTTCGCATCGCGGCCGATACCGTGATCGTTGCCATCGGTCAGGAGGTGGTGGTGCCATCGGCTGGCGTGGCGCTCGGCGCGAACGGCGCGGTCAGCGTTGACCCGACGAGCCTGGCAACTTCGCTGCCGGGCGTGTTCGCCGGCGGTGATGCCGTTACTGGCCCGGCTTCGATAATCGCCGCGCTCGCCCAGGGTCGGCAGGCGGCCGTGGCGATCGACCGCTTCCTTGGTGGCGATGGAGTGATCGGCGCCACCCGATCGCCCGATGAATCGCGCGGAGCGTGTTCAGTGCGCGGAACGCCGCGCAGCGCAGCAGTGCTGCGCGCCGCGGCCGAGCGGGTTGACGATTTCGCGATGGTCGATTTCCCGTTCGATGGTGGCGCGGCGATGCGCGAGGCTGAGCGCTGTCTGTCGTGTGACCTGCGCGCATTCGAGGTCAGCATCAACGCGGCTGCCTGCAAGGACTGCGGCTACTGCGGCGAGGTTTGCGGGCTCGGGGTCTTCGGGAGATCGGAGGAATTCAACGCCAGCGGTTATCGCCCGGCTGTGGCCACGCGCGGTGATCGGTGCATCGGCTGCCTGCGCTGCCTGCAAGTCTGCCCGGACTTCGCGATCGCGATCCGCGAGCACGCCTGAGGGAGAGTTGCTGGCCGGGTTGACCGGATTTCTTCTTCAACGCGCAGGAGGAGACGCTGATGATCAATGCCCTGACCTTGCTGCTGCTTTTCCAACTGGTTGGCGAAGTTCTCGCCCGTGCTCTGGGGCTGCCGATTCCAGGACCGGTAATCGGCATGGCGTTGCTGTTCGTGGCGTTGATCATCCGTGGCGGGGCGGGGGAGAACCTGCGCCAAACCGCCAACTCGCTGCTCCAGCACCTCTCGCTGCTGTTCGTGCCCGCTGGCACCGGCATAGTGCTCTACGGTGATCGCCTGGCGGCCGAGTGGCTGCCGCTGGTGGTCGCGCTGGTGTCCAGCACCGTGCTGGCGATCGCCGTCACGGCGCTGGTGCTGCGTGCGTTGACCCGCAACCGCCGCCCGGATGAGGAGGTGCCCCAATGACTCCGCGCCTGGGGGAGATCTGGGTTTACCTGTCGGCTTCGCCGCTGCTGGGGTTGACCCTGACCCTGCTCGCTTACCAGGGCGGATACTGGATCTATCGGCGCGCCGGCTTCCATCCGTTTGCCAATCCGGTGCTCCTGGCCGTGGCGATGCTGGCGACCATCCTGCTCGTTACCGGCACCGACTACCAGACCTATTTCGACGGTGCTCAGTTCGTGCATTTCCTGCTGGGGCCGGCCACGGTGGCGCTGGCAATCCCGCTTTACGCGCAATTGCCGCGGCTGAAGGCGATGGCCTGGCCTTTGGGCGTGGCGCTGGTGGCTGGTTCGCTGACCGCGATGCTGTCGGCCTGGGGGCTGGCAGCGCTGCTGGGCGGCAGTCGGGAGTTGACGATGTCGCTCGCGCCCAAGAGTGCCACTACCCCGATCGCAATGGCGGTGGCCGAACGCCTCGGCGGATTGCCGTCGCTGACCGCGGTGCTGGTGATCAGCACCGGGATTCTCGGTGCGGTACTGGCCCGCTCGATCTACCGCTTCCTGCGCATCGATGACGATGCAGTGCGCGGATTTGCGATCGGGTTGGTATCGCATGGCATCGGCACAGCGCGCGCTTTCCAGGTCAGCGAAGTCGCGGGCGCGTTCGCGGCACTGGCAATGGGCCTGAACGGTCTGCTGACGGCCTTGACGCTGCCGTGGCTCGTGCCCTGGCTGGAGCACAGCAGTGCTTTCTCGGCCTGGCTGCACTGATCCCTGGCCCGGCGCTGCGACATTCATCGCCATATTTCGCAACCTGGACCGCGATTCCTGCAGTTCGTCACCTGGCACTCGATTGCCAGCCGCCGTTTTCATAAAGTTCCCTCAACGGCGCGCTAGCGCCACTGGCTGGGAGACGAAAATGAGAACTTTGACGATCGCGGGGAATCAGGCAAAGTGGTTCGCTGGCGCCATGGCAATATTTGCCGCTGCCGTGGCAATCGGCGGCCCCCTGTCGCTGGCCGAGCATTACGCCCGGACCGGCGCCACTGCGCCGAGCGCCAATGAGTTGCTGGTGCAGCAACGGGCACAATTGACCTGCCGGAGCACGTGATTCGCAGGTCACTGACTGAAGAGGGACAAAATGGACGAGCAGCCGGTATTGACGACAAAGGAACCGAATTTCTGGGTGCGGGGGCTGTACATGCTCCTGATGGCCCTGGCCTTTCAGGTGGTGTCGGCGATCCTCTGCATCGTTGCGGTCACCCAGTTCGTCTTTGCGCTCCTCACCGACGCCCCTAACGCACGGCTGACCTCCTTCGGCAGCGGCCTGGCGCGATATTTCCAGCAGCTGGTCGAATTCCTGACGTTTGGCACCGAAGAGTTGCCGTTCCCCTTCAACGACTGGCCATCGTGAACCTGGTCGGTCTGAGACCAATCTGACGCGGCGCCCATGTTCAAGGCTTTGGGTAATTTCCTGTATCGCACGCCCTGGTGTGCGCTGATCCTTCTCGGCATCAGCGTCCTGCTGTTGCTGGGAATCTTCGTGACGCCGTTTCACGTGATCAGCCTGCAACAACGCGGTGTCGATAGCGCGCAGAAGCACGCCAGCCTGCGCCTGATTCCGGTCGTTCTCGCATCTGTTCAAGCAGATGTGACGGCAACCAGGAGCTAGGCGTTGCCCCTGCCGGCCCCACTCAGGTAATGGCCGGCATACTCGACGTAGGTCATGACCCCGCTGGCGAACGCGGCGCGGTTGGTCTCCGAGAGCGCGCGGGCGGCGCGTGCCGGGCGACCGGACCAGAGCTCGCCGGTGCCGACCACCGTTCCCGGCTCCGTGACGGAGCCGGCGGCCACGCAGCCGCCGGGATGCACCACCGTTGCGGGGCCGATGGTCGCGCCCATTCCGATGATCGCACCGTCGCCGATGGTGCTCGCGAAGATGCGCACGTTATGCCCGATCAGCACCCGCGCCCCGATCCTGATGTCCTCTCCGGCACCTCCGGCGTAGAGCCTTGAATTGTCCTGGACGTTGGTCTCCTCACCGATCTCGACGCTCGCTTCGCCGGCGTCGATTTCGGTGCCGAACCAGACGCTCGCGCGCTCGCCGAATGACACCCGGCCCGTGATGCTGGCCGTGGGCGCAAGGTATACGCCCGGGGCTGATTCCCGGAGCGTGCCGGTTCCGGGAGCGTGGCGCAGTTCGGTCAAGGGCGGGGCGGCGCGCACCTGTGCAGCAGACGCTGCGAGGTCGCCAGCCGCCGCGGCGTCGCGCAACGCGCTGTGCAGCTGCGCGAGCAACGTGGCCGAGACCGGCGCCACCGGCCGGGCTGGTGTTCCGGCGTAGAGCCAGCCGCCGTCGAGTTTCTTGCCGGGAGGCACGACGCTTTGGGCTGCCACTACCGCGCCGGCACCGAGCACTGCGCCGTCCATTACAGCGGCATGTTCGCCAATGACGCAGTCGTCTCCGATGGTGCAGGCATGGACCAGCGCGTAACAGCCCACCGTGACGTGGGTGCCGACGACGCTGGGGTAGAGGCGGTGGGCGATGTGCACGGTGCTGGCATCGCCGAACCAGCAGTCGCCGGCGATGCGTACCTCCTCACCGTCGGCGCGCACCAGCGCGAGGTTCCCCAGACTGCAATTCGGCCCTATTTCGGCGCGGCCGATCACCGCAGACGATTCCTGGGCGAGAATCCCGCCGCCGAGGCGCGGGGTGTAGGACAGATAGGGTAGGACAATCATTCAGAAGACCGGGTTCTCGCGGTAGGTTCCCCACACCGTCTGGAGCCTGGTGATGATCTCGCCCATCGATGCGCCCGCACGCACCAGTTCGATGGTGACCGGCATGATGTTTTGCTGCTCATCACGGGCCACCGCAACGAGCTTGTCGAGCAGCCGCTCGAGCTCGAGCGCATCGCGTTCCTGACGCACCCGGTGCAGCCGCGCGATCTGGCGTTCGGCAGTCGTCGGGTCGTAGGGATGGGTCTCGATGTCCTGGCGTTCGTCGGGCTCGACGTACTTGTTGACGCCCAGCACGACCTTCTCGCCCTTCGCCTTGCTGATCGCCGTCTCGTAGGCAAAGTCGGCGATGCGCCGCTGAAACCAACCCTGTTCGATCAGCTTGATCGTGCCGCCGCGCCGATCGACCTCGTCGATGACCTCGAAGATCGCCCGCTCCATCTGCGTGGTTAAGTGCTCGACGTAGTAGGAGCCGCCCAGCGGATCGATGACGTTGGCGGCGTTGGATTCATCGGCGATGACCTGTTGCGTGCGCAGCGCGATCTTCATCGCCTCTTCGGTCGGAATCGCGAAAGCCTCGTCCATGCCATTGGTGTGCAGGCTTTGCGTGCCGCCGAGCACCGCCGAGAGGGCCTGCAGTGTGGTGCGCACGATATTGACCTGGTACTGCGGCTTGGTGAGCGTCGCTGCCGCGGTCTGGGTATGAAAGCGCAGCCGCATCGATTCCGGGTTCTGCGCACCGAAGCGCTCCTTCATGATCTTGGCGTACGCGCGCCGCACCGCGCGGAACTTCGCGATCTCCTCGAAGAAGTCGGCCTGGGAGACGAAGAAGAAGGCCAGCCGCGGCGCAAACTCGTCGACATGCATCCCGGTCTTGACCACCTCCTCGACATAGGTGATCAGGTTGCAGAGCGGGAACGCCACCTCGTCGAGCGGCGAAGAGCCGGCTTCCGAAATGTGGTAGCCGGAGATGTTGATCGGGTTGTAGCGCTTCATGTTGCGCGCGCAATAGGTAATGCAGTCGCGCCCGATGCGCACCGAAGGCGCGATCGGGAATGCCCATTCCTTCTGCGCCATGTACTCCTTGAGGATGTCGGCCTGGATCGTCCCGGAAAGCTTGTTCAGGTCCAGTCCGCGCTGCTGCGCGACCCCGATGTACATCGGGGTCGCGCAGCAGCGCGGACTGGACCTGAACAAGCTTTCCGGGACGATCCAGGCCGACATCCTC
>JAGXFG010000122.1 GCA_024637395.1 Burkholderiaceae bacterium
CTGGCCAACGAAAAGATCGCGGCCCAGGCCAAACACAACCAGGAACTTAGCGAGGCTAAATCGCTGGTGCTAGCGTCGGTCAGCCATGACTTGCGACAGCCGCTTAGCAGTCTGTCGCTCTACGTCAACATGCTGCGTGCCGAGGCCCAGGCTCCTGAAAGAGCAGAAATCATTCGCTGTGCTGACCATATGCAAACCTGTGTCGGCGCGATGGAGGGGAACCTCAGCCGGATTCTGGAAATATCCAAAGACCAGGCGCAAGACAGCGAATTGCCAGTAGCTGCGGTTGACCTCGCTGGTCTCTTCGCGAGCCTGCACACGATCTTTGCCCCCGCCGCGACCGCTGCCGGCATCGAATTGAGGTTCCAGGATCTCAAACCTGGCAGCATGATGGTGGTATCGAATGTCGAACGGCTCCACGAGGTGCTATCGAATCTGCTGAGCAATGCGATCAAGTTTGCGGACCACCACCGCGGCAGGGGGTGCTGGGCATATGTGGGAGCGGTTCAAACCGTAAATGGTGTCCGGATTGACGTCAGGGACAACGGCATCGGGCTTCCCGCCGAGCATCAGGACCGCATATTCAACGAGTACTATCAGGTCGGCAATCCAGCGCGCAAGGGCGCCCACGGATATGGGCTCGGGCTCTCGGTGGTCAGGTCGACGCTGGCACGGCTGCGTAGCCACTCGATGGGCCTCTACTCCCGGCCAGGCAAAGGGAGTCGTTTCAGCATCTACGCGCCAATCGCGCCCGTAACTGCACCGGTGATAGCAACCAAGCCCACCAGCGAAACCACGGCCAACGAAGACAACGAAATACTGCTGGGCAGCCTGGTGCTGATCGTCGAGGACGACGACGCCCTGCGCGATGCGTTGTCAGAGCAACTGATTTCCTGGGGGGCGGTCGTCGAGGCTGCCGAAAGCTGCAGTGAAGCGCTGGATATCGTTCGCCGCAGCGAGCGCCTGATTGACGCGATTCTCACCGACTTCAAACTGCCGGGAGAACACGACGGGATCGAAGTGATCAGGAAGGTTCGGGCAACCCAGCCGCACCTGGTGGCAGCTCTTATTACCAGCGGCGAATATTCGTTCGACGGCAACTTGCTCAATGGCATGGAAGAGGTGCGCTTCCTGCCCAAGCCTATCGCTCCCGAGACGCTCCGCACCGAGTTGGCAAAGGCGATCAGGTCATCGCTGGCGTCCGTCGCGCAGATCGACTGAAGCTGTTACGGGCATCCTCGCGGGAGCGCCACGCGGCGCGGTGATGCTTCGTTTATGATTTCGATAGCCCATTTACAGGTCTCAGGGAGACCCCATGTCAGGTATCAGTTACCAGAAAGACTCCGACTCGATCGTGACGCTGCTGATCGACGCTCCCAACGAACCGGTCAATACACTCAATGCGGCGTTCCAGGCCGACCTCGGGAATGCAATCGACAGGCTCGAGGCGGAACGCGATGGGCTGAAGGGGGTGATCATCACGTCCGGCAAATCGACCTTCTTCGCAGGAGGAGACCTGCGCGCCCTGATCGCGGTAACTCCTGATACGGCGGCACCTTTCTTCACCGAGATCGAGGCTATCAAGGCTAACCTGCGCCGCCTCGAAAGGCTCGGGCGTCCGGTCGTTGCCGCCATAAATGGCAGCGCACTCGGCGGAGGACTCGAACTGGCGCTGGCTTGCCATCGGCGAGTTTGTCTCGGATCACCGAAAGTGCAGATTGGATTCCCGGAGGTGACCCTTGGCCTGCTGCCTGGTTGCGGCGGGATCGTGCGTTCGGTGCGAATGCTGGGCCTGCAGACTGCCCTGCCATACCTCCTGGAAGGGAAACGAATGAATCCGTCAGCGGCGCTCGCGGCAGGATTCGTCGATTCACTGGCCCACGACAAGGATGACCTGCTGGCGCAGGCGCGGGCATGGATCGCCGCCAATCCCAACCCGGTGCAACCGTGGGACGTCCCGAAGGCCCGCATTCCGGGCGGCACCCCGTCGAGCCCCGCGGTCGCGGCGATGCTGCCGGTGGCCGCGGCGATGGTGGCGCAGAAAGGTCACGGCAACTACCCGGCCCCGGCAGCCATACTCGCTGCTGCCGTCGAAGGTGCCCAGGTGGATTTCGACACCGCGCTGCGGATCGAGTCGCGCTACATGACGCGGGTCACGAGCGGCCAGATCGCCAAGAACATGATTGGCGCCTTCTTCTTCCAGCTGAATGAGATCAAGTCTGGGGCCGGGCGGCCAGCCCAGGTTGAACCAGCCAGAGTCGCCAAGGTCGGAGTCGTCGGGGCGGGGATGATGGGTGCGGGGATCGCCTGGGCGTGCGCATCCCGCGGCGTCCATTGTGTGCTTGCAGACACCACGATGGAAAAGGCCGAGCACGGCAAGGAGTATTCCGCCAAGCTGCTCGCCAAACGCCTGGCCAAGGGACGCACGAGCCCCGAGCAGGCATCAGAGATCCTGGCGCGACTAACGCCTGCTGCGGACTTTGCCGGTTTTGCCGACTGCGAGCTGGTCATCGAGGCGGTATTCGAAAGCCGCGAGCTAAAGGCGGAGGTCATCGCTGAGGTCGAATCCGTCCTCCCCGCTGAGGCGGTATTGGCCTCCAACACCTCCACCCTGCCGATAACTGGTCTGGCCACAGCAAGCAGGCGCCCCGGGAAGTTCATCGGGCTGCACTTCTTCTCCCCGGTTGATCGGATGCAACTGGTGGAAATCATCAAGGGTGAGCAGACTTCCGCGCAGACGCTGGCCCGCGCCTACGACTTCGTGCTCCAGATCGGCAAGATTCCGATCGTCGTCAACGATTCACGCGGTTTCTACACCAGCCGCGTCTTCGCCACCTACGTCAACGAGGGGATGGCACTGCTCGGCGAGGGCGTTTCGGCAGCCATGATCGAGAACATCGGCGAGCAGGCGGGGATGCCCACCGGACCCTTGGCGGTGCTCGACGAAGTCTCGCTGAAGCTTGCCGATGATGTCTTGCACCAGGAACTCGCAGACCTTGCTCGAGAGCGTGCTCAAGTCGCGGCCAGCGGCGATGGCGCAGCACAGCCGGCAAGTGGCCCGAATCGCCGGGTGCCGCCGGCAGCGGTCGCCGTGCTCGAAAAGATGGTCCACGAATATCAGCGCGTGGGCCGCGCCCACGGCGCCGGCTTCTATGACTATCCGGCAGAAGGAAAGAAATCGCTTTGGAAAGGCCTGGAACTCTTTGCCAGTGAGGGGCCGCCAGTCCCGCCGGAAGATGTCCATGACCGGCTGCTCTATGCCCAGGCAGTCGAGACCTTGCGCTGCCTGCAAGAAGGCGTCGTCGAATCCCCGCGCGACGCCAACATCGGTTCCATCTTCGGCTGGGGCTTCCCGGCCTGGACGGGCGGCACCGTGCAGTTCGTCAACCACGTCGGGGTGCCGTGCTTCGTCGCCCGTGCCAGGGAGCTCGCGCAGCGCTACGGCGAACGCTTCGCGCCGCCAGACTGGGTGCTCGAGCGGGCAGCGCAATGCCTCCCGCTGTAAGCATCGAACGCCAGGGTGCAACAGTAGACAATACCCATTGAACCAGTTCGCTGCCACAATCGGGCAAGACCGGGCACGAATCCTGAAACCACCATCTGGCGCA
Source organism: Burkholderiaceae bacterium (assembly GCA_024637395.1). Taxonomy (GTDB): domain Bacteria; phylum Pseudomonadota; class Gammaproteobacteria; order Burkholderiales; family Burkholderiaceae_E; genus JAGXFR01. Next base: position 3,609 of record JAGXFG010000122.1, read on the forward strand.
ACCATGCCACGTCCGCACAAGCAGCTCCACGCATGGCGAGAACCGCCATCGCCTCGACCGGCGGCAACGATCCTGTTGCTGCGTGACGCCTCCGGCGGGCCGGAAGTGCTGATGACCAGGCGCTCGCTGACCGCGAGCTTTGCTCCCGGGGTATTCGTCTTCCCCGGCGGAACCCTCGACCCGGCGGACAGCGCACCGGAGACGCTGCGAGCGGCGGTAGCGCGCTCCGGACAAACCCACGACGAGCAGGCGTTTTCAGTCGCCGCTCTGCGCGAGGCATTCGAGGAACTGGGGGTGCTGCTGGCCTACGACTCCGATGGCCTGATCATCACCCAGCACGCAGTCGATCAGCTCGAGCGCGACCCTGATGCGAGCCTCTCCTCACAGCTCGCTGCGGCTGGTTTGCGGCTCGCCATCGACCAGGTTTGGCATCTGCGCCGGTGGATTACCGATCGCGACCTGCCGCGCCGTTTCGATACCCACTTCTTCGCGGCCCGGATGCCGGAGGGACAACAACCGCTGGCCGACGGAACGGAACAGTTCGAGCCGGTATGGATTTCGCCACGGTTAGCGCTCGAGCGGCATTCGAGCGGCGACTTTGCGATGATCTTCCCGACCGTTCGCACCTTGCGCGGCCTGGCCGATTTCCGAACTGTGGATAACATCCTGGCAGAACTTGCCAACGGTCCTGCCTGGTCGGTGTCATGTCCGCGGGCCGGGATGCTCAAAGGCCGGGAGGCGCGTTACGCCGAGGGCGACCCGCCCTTCGGGGAACTTGAACTGGTGGCGCCCGATGGCGGCGGCAGTCACGCGCTCGACTGGCAACACCACAGTCCTGTTCCGCTGCTGCGGCACGTCTGGCGACTGACGGCACCCAACCCGGGGATGATGACTGGCCCCGGCACCAACACCTACATCGTCGGCGACCAGGAGGCCGGTTTCGCGGTAATCGATCCTGGCCCCGATTACCCGGAACATGTGGCACGAATCGCCGCGTTGGTTGGCGATCGGCTGCGCCACATAGTCTGCACCCATGACCACCCTGACCACTGGCCAGGGGCAAAGCGGCTGCAGGCCGCCAGCGGCGGTGTCAGCCACGGGCTGCCCGGAGCGGGACAACACTTCGAGCGGCGCTTTGAGCCTGATCAAAGGCTCGAGGATGGCGATTGCCTGCGCATCGGCGACTCGACGCTGCGGGCGCTGCATACCCCCGGGCACGCTTCAGGGCACCTCTGCCTGCTGCTGGAAGAGGACCATTTGCTCTTTTCCGGGGACCACATCATCAACGGCTCGACGGTCGTCATCGACCCGCCTGACGGCAACATGAACGATTACCTCGCGTCGCTCGAGCGCCTGCTCGAGTTGCCGACCCGGTTCATACTGCCCGCCCATGGCTGGGTGCTGGGCGACCCGGCGCAGGCGATCCGCGCGCTGATCGCGCACCGCCTGGGGCGCGAGACGAAAGTGATCCGCGCGCTCGCCGAGACCGGGCCATGCGAGATCACGCAACTGGTGGCGCGCGCCTACCACGACGTGCCGGTGATGCTGCACCAGCTCGCCCAGCGTTCCCTGCTGGCGCACCTCGAGAAATTGGCTGAAGACGGTCGGGTCGCACTGCGCGACAATCGCTGGCGGCTGCTCGAGAAATAGAAACAGCCGGCTCGCGCCGGCTGTTTCAGTGATGCCAGGACCGGAAAAACCGGCCCAACGACTATGCCTTACTGTGCCGGCGCTTCCGCGGTGGCGGCGTCGTCGGCGGCAGCGGCCTTGGCCGAGAGGCGCAGACGACCCTTGTCATCAGCTTCGATGACCTTGACCCGCACGGCTTGCCCTTCCTTGAGGTAGTCGCTCACCGCGTTGACCCGCTCGTTCGCGATCTGCGAAACGTGCAACAGGCCGTCACGACCAGGCATGACCTGCACGATCGCGCCGAAATCCAGGATCTTGAGAACTGTGCCGTCATAGATCCGCCCGATCTCGACTTCTGCGGTCAGGTCTTCGATGATCTTCTGCGCACGCTTGGCGGCGTTGCCGTCAACCGCTGCGATCGTGATCGAGCCGTCGTCCTTGATGTCGATCTGGGTTCCGGTGGTCTCGGTGATCTGGCGGATGGTGGCGCCGCCCTTGCCGATCACGTCACGGATCCGCTCGGGATTGATCTTCATCGTGTACATCCGCGGCGCGAAGTCCGACAGTTCGGCGCGTGCGCCGCCCATCGCGTCCTTCATCTTGCCGATGATGTGCAGCCGTCCCTCACGGGCCTGGGCAAGCGCAACCTGCATGATCTCTTTGGTGATCCCCTGGATCTTGATATCCATCTGCAAGGCGGTGATGCCAGCCTCGGTTCCGGCAACCTTGAAGTCCATGTCGCCGAGGTGATCCTCGTCACCGAGAATGTCGCTCAGCACTGCGAACTTGCCGCCTTCCTTGATCAATCCCATCGCGATGCCGGCGACGTGGGCCTTGATCGGAACGCCAGCGTCCATCAGCGCCAGGCAACCGCCGCAGACCGAAGCCATCGACGAGGAACCATTGGACTCGGTGATCTCCGAAACGACCCGGATGGTGTAGGCGAATTCCTCTGCCGTCGGCAGCAGCGCGGCAAGAGCCCTCTTGGCCAACCGGCCATGGCCGATTTCGCGGCGCTTGGGCCCGAACATCCGCCCGGTCTCGCCGGTCGCGTAGGGGGGCATGTTGTAGTGGAGCATGAAGCGTTCACGGTACTCGCCGGTGACCGCGTCGATGATCTGCTCGTCACGCGAGGTACCCAGCGTGGCGGCAACCATGGCCTGCGTTTCGCCACGGGTAAACAGTGCCGAACCGTGGGCGCGCGGCAGCAAGCCGGTGCGAATCGAAATCGGCCGCACCGTACGGGTGTCACGGCCGTCGATGCGCGGCTCACCGGAGAGGATCTGGCCGCGAACGATCCGGTATTGGAGGTCAAACAACAGGTTGTTGACCACGTTGCTTTCAAGAGGCGTAGTTGCGGCAGCAGCAGAGTCGGCGGCGAGTTGCTCGGCAACCGCATGCTCCACTTCCTTGAGCCGTGCGACCCGTTCCTGCTTGTCGCGCAGTCCGTAGGCAGCGCGCATGCCAGCTTCCGCAAGCTCGTCGATCCGCGCGACCACCGTCGCATCGCGCTGGGTCGGGGTCCAATCCCACTCGGGCTTGCCGGCTATTTCGACCAGTTCGTTGATCGCATTGATCACGACCTGCATCTGTTCGTGGCCGTAAACCACGCCGCCGAGCATCACCTCTTCCGAAAGTTCGCTGGCCTCGGATTCGACCATCAGCACGGCAGCTTCGGTGCCCGCCACGATCAGGTCCATCTTGGTCTCGGCCAACTGGGCGGTGAACGGGTTGAGCACATATTCGCCGTTGATGTAGCCGACCCTTGCGGCGCCGATCGGGCCATTGAACGGAATTCCCGAGAGGGCCAGCGCGGCCGAGGCGGCGATCATCCCCGGCACATCACTGTTGACCTCGAGGTCGCTCGACATCACCGTAACCATCACCTGCACTTCGTTGAAGAAGCCTTCCGGAAACAGCGGCCGCACCAGACGGTCGATCATCCGGGCAATCAGCGTCTCGCGTTCGGTCGGGCGCCCTTCGCGCTTGAAGAAGCCGCCCGGGATCCGGCCGGCAGCATAGAACTTCTCGGCGTAGTCAACGGTAAGCGGGAACCAGTCCTGCCCCTTCTTTGGTGTCTTGGCAGCCACGACCGTGGCCAGCACGACGGTGTCATCCATCGTGACCATTACCGAACCAGTCGCCTGGCGAGCAACCTCGCCAGTCTCGATGGTCACCGTGTTTTGTCCCCACTGGAACGTCTTCTTTGCGATTTCGAACACTGTCAATTCCTCTTCATGTTGGTCGTGCACGACACAGACGCGCGCGATTCAAAGGCCATATAAGACAAAAGTCCGCATAGACGTCGTGCGGACTCTCTACTGGTGGGCCTGGTATCCTGTTCTCGATCAGTTACGCAGCCCGAGTTTTTCGATCAACTCGCGGTATGCGGGCGCATTACGTGACTTCAGGTAATTGAGCAACTTGCGGCGCCTGCTGACCATGCGCAGCAGGCCGCGACGAGAGTGATTGTCCTTCGCATGGGTCTTGAAGTGCCCGGTGAGATGGACGATACGCGCGGTCAGCAGCGCGACCTGCACTTCAGGCGAGCCGGTGTCGTTCGCGGCGCGCTGAAACTCGTTAACAACCTTTGCCCTGTCGGCAGTGGTAATAGACATGATTTCCCTTCTCCATACTTGCGGCTCCGCCGGGATGCGGGCCGTGCCTTGTTGCGATCAAAAGAACTCTGCGGTAAGCAAAGCCTTGAAATTATAGCCCATTTCTAGGGCCGAACCATCGCACAGCGCGGCAACTGGGCATTGTCAGAGGCCGGGACGAAGCGTTCGGTACGGAATCCGAAGCCGCTGCCCTCGACGTCATAACGCACAGTCCCGGAAGTTGCCGTCGCTCGAGCAGCAC
>JAGXFG010000123.1 GCA_024637395.1 Burkholderiaceae bacterium
CTCTGGTGTACCAGTTGTCACGCCAGTGGCATTGCTGGGTAGCTATGTGCGGAAAAGATAACCGCTGAAAGCATCTAAGCGGGAAACTTGCCTGAAGATGAGATCTCCCGGGGACTTGATCCCCCTGAAGGGCCGTCCGAGACCAGGACGTTGATAGGCCGGGTGTGGAAGCGTGGTGACACGTTGAGCTAACCGGTACTAATTACCCGTGCGGCTTGACCCTATAACTTTGCTTGGAAGCGAGCTCTTCTGGAGCCGCGACCGCAAGTCAGCTTGTGTCGTATTTACTGAAGTGTGAGCAATCACTAACCCTGAGCGCGGCGAAAGTCGCGCACAAATCAGCGGCTGGAACGATATTTCTCAACCGAATTGGCCTTGCTTGAGGCTCCGGTAAACCCGGATCAGCAAGTGGGCAACAAGTTATGCCTGATGACCATAGCGCGACGGAACCACCCCTTCCCATCCCGAACAGGACCGTGAAACGTTGTAGCGCCGATGATAGTGACCATTATAGGTTGCGAAAGTAGGACATCGTCAGGCAAGCATTCGAAGCAGAAAAGCCACCCCTTGGGGTGGCTTTTTTGTTTTCTGGTGACGGTTCTCTGGCCGTCGTCAAGCGGGCTTCCGTCATACGCGTATTCCGTGTTCGGGTAAGGGCACGCGGGGAGCAGGTCAACGTAAACAATTACGACTGGCCTGAAAGTATGAAATCATGGGTGGCGGGCTCATAGTTGATTCTGAAGCATTCCTGGCATGTCTATCTGCACAGCGAGCTGCACTCGGAGGTGGGCGGCCTGCACGCGTTCGTGCCTGTTTGCGGCATTTGCATTCCGCAAACAGGCTGCAAGAAAGGGGGGTGTCATTGAGACAGCGGAATTGCGTATACCGGCACGTTTTTGCGGCGGATTTGCCGGGGAGTGACTGTGAGTTACGCTGATCCGGTGAAGAAGCGCGGGGCTTCGGTCTGGCTGATCCTGGTGGTAGCCCTTCACCTCGCTATTGGCTACGCGCTGGCGACCGGGGATGCGCGCGAAACCGTAGGGGTGGTCAATCGGCCGTTGGAGGCGAAGATCGTCGTCGAGAACACGCGGCGGATTGAATTTCCTGCGGCGCCTCCTCCACCTCGGCTAAAGTTCTCCGCACCGCCGCCGCCTTCCTTGCCGGCGCTCGAGATTCGGGTTGCAGTGGCGGTAACGCCTGCGGCAACCACGATCGTGCCGATGCCGACGATGCCGACGATGCCTATGGTGCCTATGGCGCCGACGATGCCTGCGGCGCCGGAGAGGACGCCGGTGCTTCTGGCCCCGCAACCTGCCGTGAGTGGGTTTCAGCCCCCCAGCCTGGCGCCCGCGGCGTCACCCGAGTTAGTGCGCACCCCACCGGTGCTCGACGTGGAGCGGTCCTGCGATAAGCCAGAGTATCCGTCGCTATCGTTGCGCGCCGGGGAAACAGGCACCGTCCGGCTCGGTTTCCTTGTCGGGGTTGACGGCCTGGCCGCAGAGAGCAAAGTCGTGCGTAGCAGCGGCTACCGCAGGCTCGACGAAGCGGCGCGCACTGGCTTGGTCCTGTGCCGCTTCAAGCCAGCGACGGTTGACGGCAAGCCAGAGATATCGTGGGCGCAGATCGACTACGTCTGGAAAATTGACTGAGGCCTGCGGGCCTCTGGGCTGCCCAGTGCTTCGCAGTTCTTAATGGGAATATGCTACATGTTCAGAATGTTCAATCTGCAGTCTTTCACAGCTATCGCAGTGCTAGGTCTGGCCTTGGCCGCGGCTGGAATGTCGACCCCCATCCTGGCTCAGACCACTAACAATTCGGCGAACGCCAGCGCCAGGACCAAGGTGCCCGCCTACGCTGCCCTTCCAACCGCGGCCGCCGAACCTATGGCCGCGCCTGTGCCAGTGGCGACGCCGGAAATCAGCAAGGTCGCCGCCGCCAATCCCTACGGGGTCGAGGCGATGTGGCGCACCGGCGACATGGTCACCAAGGGAACCCTAATCCTGCTGGTGTTGATGTCGATCGGCTCCTGGTACATCGGGGTGCTCAAGTTCATCGAGCAGGCCAAGGTGTTCCGGCACGCCGATGAAGCGCGCAAGAAGTTCTGGCAGGGCAAGAGCGTGGCCGAGGGCTCCAGGTCGCTGCACGTCGATAGTGCCTTTCGCTTTATCGCCGACGCTGGTTCCGATGCCCGTCAGCACCACGAAGGCACCATGGTCGAGCACATCGCGCTCAACGACTGGGTTGCGCTGTCGCTGCAGCGCTCGGTCGACACGATTTCGAACCGGCTCCAGGGTGGCCTCGCCTTTCTGGCCACCGTCGGCTCGACCGCCCCGTTCGTGGGCCTGTTCGGCACGGTATGGGGGATCTACCACGCCCTGACCGCGATCGGCATTGCCGGACAAGCGTCGATCGACAAGGTCGCTGGCCCGGTGGGCGAGGCCCTGATCATGACCGCGCTCGGCCTGGCGGTGGCTGTTCCTGCGGTGCTGGGCTACAACTGGCTGGTTCGCCGCAACAAGGTCGCGATGGACCGGGTGCGCCATTTCAGCGGCGAGCTCCATCAGGTGCTGCTGGCCTCCAATAATGGTGTGCACCAAGCCTGAGTCGAGGTAAGGGATGGGAATGGGCCTTCAAACCAGCGACGATTATGAGGACCACGTCGTATCGGATATCAACACCACGCCGCTGGTGGACGTGATGCTGGTGCTGCTGATCATCTTCCTGATCACCATTCCGGTGGTGACCTCGAGCATTCAGGTCGAGTTGCCCAAGGAGCGCAACGTTCCCACGCAGACCAAACCGGAAAACGTGGTGCTGGCGGTCGATCGCGATGGCGAGGTGTACTGGAACACCCAGCATATCGCCAACCAGAACGAACTCGTTGCACGGCTCAAGAAGGTCTCGGTGCGCGATCCGCAGCCGGAAGTTCACATCAGGGGCGACCTCAACGTGCGCTTCGAGTCGATTGGCCGGGTGATCGTGGCGGCCCAGCGGGCTGGAATCCTGCGGCTCGGCTTCATCACCGCGCCGGCCGGGCGCGCCAACTGATTCGCAAGGGGAACCAGGATGGCAATGAATTTCGGCCCCTCTGCCGATGGTGAACAGGAATTGATGATCGACATCAACACGACGCCGCTGATCGACGTCATGCTGGTGCTGCTGGTCATGCTGATCATCACGATTCCGATCCAGACCCACGCGGTCAAGCTCAACATGCCATTGGGGGCTGCCCAGCAACCACTTGTGCAACCGGAGATTGTCCAGATCGGGGTCGACTTCGACGGTACAGCCTACTGGAACGGCGACATTGTCGATGACCCGGCGGTGCTTTCCGAAAAGCTGGCCGCAGTGGCGGCGGTTCCGAATCAACCAGAGGTGCATCTGCGGCCGCACAAACTGGTCAAGTACGATGCGGTCATGAAGGTGATGGCGATGGCGCAGCGGCTGGGGGTCACCAAGATCGGGATCGTCGGCAACGAACAGTACTGGGAATGAGCAAGACGGAGATAGGGATGATTTTTCGGGTAGTGGCGCGCGCAGCGGTAGTGACGTTCGTGCCCGTGCTGGCCGTGGCTGCACTGGTGTTTGGCGGCGGCGCCTTTGCCAAGGAAGATGGCAAGGCTGGGGGAACGGTGCGCGCCGAGCTGGGCAAGTCCCTCGGCGAGGTCCAGGACCTGATACAAAAAGGCAAGTATCGTGAAGCCCTTGCCGAACTTAAGGACGCCGACGAAGTCAAGAACCGCAACCCCTATGAGAGTTTCGTGATCGAGCGGCTGCGCAGTTCAGCGGCGGCCCGTGCGGGCGACAACGAAACCGCCATCAAGTCGTTCCGGGCGGTGCTTGCCACGGGGCGCCTCGGGCCCAAGGAGCGTGAGCAGTTCCAGGTGGGGCTGATCGCGCTGGAGTATCGGACCCGTGATTACGCCGCGGTGATCGAGCTCGCGGGCGCCTACTTCCGCGACGGCGGCAACGACAATGCCATTCGAACGCTCTACCGGCAGTCGCTCTACCTCAAGGGCGATTACGCTGGCGTTGCGCGCGAGCTTACTGCCGAGATTGAGGCCGACGCCAGGCCCAATCGCAAGCCCTCGGAGGAGCAGTTGCAGCTGCTCGCCAATGCTTATCTGAGGCAGTCGAACCAGGCCGGGTACATTGATACCCTGGAACGTTTGCTCAGCCACTACCCGAAGAAGGAATACTGGACCGACGCGATCTATCGGGTCTCGCAGTTGCCGGGGATGCGTGAGCGCCTCGCGCTCGACCTCGCCCGCCTGCGCCTGGACGTTGGGCAGTCGCGCAGCGGCGCCGATTTCCTCGAGCCCGCCCAACGGGCGCTCCTGGCGGGATACTCGCTCGAGGCCCTCAAGTTCCTCGACCAGGGATTCGCCAGCGGAAAACTGGGCGTCGGCCCCGCAGGAGAACGCCACAGGCGCTTGCGCGAGTTAGCTAAACGCCAGGCCGCGGAAGACGCAAGCGCTCTCGAGGATGCCGAGAGCCTGGCGCTGGCCTCTGCCGATGGCAAACTGGCGCTGTCCAACGGCTACGACCTCGTGCTCGACGCCCAGAGCGAAAAGGGCCTGGCGTTGATGGCAGCTGGCATCGCCAAGGGTGGCATCAGGCAAATCGACGACGCCCGCTTGTTGCTGGGTTATGCTCAGTATCTGGCTGGGCAGAAGTCCAAGTCGATCCAGACGATGCGCTCGATCAAGGGCGACAACGCCCCCGCTGCGCTTGCCAGGCTCTGGGTGATTCAACTCTCCAACTAGCAGGAGATCGCGTGGCAGCTGGACGACTTGCCAACGGGTACCGGATCAGGGTCATCGCGCCCTCGGGAGCGCACCTTTCGCTGGAGCAGTTCGACCGCGCCCGAGACTGGTTCGAGGGTCGTGGTCACGAGATTCGTTGTGACGTCCCCCGTACTTCCTGGCAGCGTTTCTCGGCTACCGATGGCGAGCGCCTGGCCGCAATCCACGCCGCCGCGCGCGAGGGTGACATCGATGTCGTGATGGTGGTGCGCGGCGGCTATGGCCTCTCGCGGCTGCTCGATCGGATCGACTGGAAACTGATCGCGCAGTCGGCGCACCGCGGCGTGCACTGGGTTGGCTACAGCGATTTCACGGCGTTCCAGCTCGCGCTGCTGGCAGCAGGCGGAGCGCACAGCATCGCCGGACCGTCATTCTCCTGGGATTTCGGTCGTCCCGAACCCGACGCCTACACCGTTGCCTCGTTCGAGGCGGCGCTGTCGAATCGGCCCGCCGAGATCGGGCTCACCGGGGCGAACCAGCAAGTCCTGGCGCAGGCCGGGGAACTGCGTGGCACACTCTGGGGCGGAACCCTGACGATGGTCGCCGGCTTGGTCGGCACCCCCTACTTGCCGGCGATCGACGGCGGCCTGCTCTTTCTCGAGGACGTTGCCGAACACCCCTACCGGATCGAGCGCATGCTTCACCAGCTGCACTATGGCGGAGTGCTGGCGCGCCAGCGGGCAATCATTCTCGGCGCGTTCACCGAATGGCGTCCTTCGGGTCACGACAACGGTTATGACTTCGACGCCATGGTCTCCTACTGGCGCGAGCGTATCGCCACCCCGATCGTTACTGGTTTGCCATTCGGTCATGTCGACCAGAAGGCCAGTCTTGAGCTCGGGCGCGACTACCGGCTGACTGGTTCGGGCGACTCGCTGGTGCTTGCCGCCTGCTGATCGCCAGCCCACTCGACGCGGCGCTCCTCGATGGCGTGACACGCGGTCGAAGAATCTCCCTCCAGCGCCAACACTTTCGGACGCTCGCTCTTGCAGCGCTCGTCGGCGTAGGGGCAGCGCGGATGGAACGAGCAGCCTGAGGGCGGGTTGAGCGGATTGGGCACTTCGCCGGAGACCGGCTTGCGCGCCCGCCCGGTCATCTTCACATCGGGGATGGCGTCGAGCAGCATCCGGGTGTAGGGGTGCTGGGGCCGCTGGAACAGCGTCTTCTTAGGCGCCAGCTCGACGATCCGGCCGAGATACATCACCCCGATCCGATCGCTGACGTGGTGCACCACCGCGAGGTTGTGCGAGATGAAG
>JAGXFG010000124.1 GCA_024637395.1 Burkholderiaceae bacterium
GTCGATACCACCACGCAACGCATCAGCTACGGTGGCACCACTGGGCGCGTGGATGCGGATCTCTGGTTCGTGATCGGTTGCGCCGAGTACTGGCGTGCCACCGAGGATGACGCCTTTCTGGCGGAAATCCTGCCGTCCCTGGAGCGCGTGCGTTTCCTGCTCGGAGCATGGGAGTTCAATGACCGCGGCCTGATCTACGTCCCGCAGACCGGTGACTGGGCCGACGAATATGTCCAGTCCGGCTACATCCTCTACGACCAGCTGCTCTACTTGCAGGCCTTGCGCTCGTTCTGCCGGATCCACGCCCATGTCCACGGTTCGGCCGACCATCAACTCCAGGATCGAACCACGCGACTGCTTCACCTGATTCGCAGTAATTTCTGGTTCAATGGCAATGCGCCGGCGGACATCTACCATGACGTGCTGTACGAAAAAGGGCGCAAGGCCGCGCCGCACCGCGACGATCAATACTGGATGCCGTTTTTCTCACCGACCGGCTATGGTTATCGGTTTGACGCCTTCGCGAATATCTTGGCCAATCTATTCCGTGTGGCGACCGACGGGCAGGGCGATCAGGTCGATGCCTATATCGCGAAGATCACGCCCGAGGCCATGCCACTCCTGCCGGCCTTTCACCCCATCATCGAACCCGTGGACCGGGACTGGGAAAACCTGCAGATGATGTTTTCGTACACCTTCAAGAACAAACCGTACGAGTTCCACAACGGAGGGCTCTGGCCGATGCTCACGGGCTTTTATGTCGCCGACCTGGCCAGCCGCGGACACACGGTAAAGGCCCGATTACACCTCGACGCCATCCATGCGGCCAATGCTTTGTCGATGGAGGATGAGCCCTGGTCATTCCCGGAGTTCGTGCACGGGCGGAAGCTCACTCCGGGTGGGACACGATGCCAGGGGTGGAGTGCCGCCGCCGCGGTCACTGCTCATCACGCCCTGCAGGGAGAACCTCTTTTCAGGATCGACGATGACGAGTGAACTGCTGGTCTGTACCGACCTCGACCGAACCCTGATCCCGAACGGCCACCAGCCGGAATCACCGGACGCGCGGGATCTGTTCCGCCGACTGGTCCAACGCCCCGAGGTCACGCTGGCTTACGTCAGCGGCCGTGACCGGCACCTGCTCGAATCGGCAATCGACCAGTTCGCGCTGCCGGTACCGGATTTCGCCATCGGCGACGTGGGGACGACGATCTACCGCGTCGACGAGGGCACCTGGCACCCCTGGGAAGCCTGGGCGGACGAGATCGCGGCTGACTGGGGCGGCAAGGATCGCCGGACACTCGCCGGGATGCTCGAGGGCATCCCGGATATCGAACCCCAGGAACCGGAAAAACAGAACACCTACAAGCTCAGCTATTACGCCCCAGCGGCTTTGGATGGAGACGCGCTTGCCGGGCGCATAAGCCTGCGTCTGGCGCAAGCGGGTGTGCGCAGCAGCGTTATCTGGAGCATCGACGAGATGCGCGATATTGGACTGGTTGATGTGCTGCCGGCCAGCGCTACCAAGGTGCATGCGATCCGGTTTCTCCAGGCGCATTTGCAAATGCCGCAAGCCCGGACGGTCTTCGCCGGCGACAGTGGCAACGACCTGCCAGCGCTGACCAGTGGCCTTCAGGCGATCGTGGTGGCCAATGCGAGGGAGGAGGTCAAGCAGGCCGCCCTCCACGCCACCGCCGAGCGGGGTATCGAGAATTGCCTGTACGTCGCCCGCGGGGGATGGCATGGGATGAACGGCAATTACGCGGCAGGCATCCTCGAAGGCATCGTGCACTTCATACCAGAGGCGCGGTCTTGGTTGGAGATCGAATGAGAAGGGGGCCGATTCAGTCCTCGCCAGCCCCCTCTACCATCGCCATGAAGGCGTCGGCGAGCGGATTGCGCGCCCGACCGACCGCCTCGATCCGTCCAAGGCGGCGGGTGGGCAGCTCGCCGTCTCCACACTTGAGCCGCAGCAATCCTTCACGCTGAAGGGTGGTAGGCAACACGGCCCATCCGACCCCCGTGGCGGCCAGTACCGCGATGGAATCCAACTGGTTTATCTCGATGATCGCCGGCGGCAACAGTCGCCGGTCGTCGAGCCAACGGTCGATGGCCATGCGTGTGCTGGTGGCTTCCGCGGGCAAGATCAATGGCAGTCGCTTGCCGATTCGATCCAGCGCCGGTGGCCTGCCTCCCGGGCAATGCCGTTTTGCCACCACCGGCTGCATGACTTCCTCCCAGAGCACGCGGGTGCGCACGCGATCGTCGAGGCGGGGCGGCAGGGTGGCATAGGCCAGCGCCGACTCGCCCAGCGCAACCTGCTCGATCGCCCGCTCTGAATCGTGAAAACTCAAATCGAGCAGCACCTCGGGATAGTGTTCCGAGAAGCGCTCGAGTACCCCGGGTAGCAGATGCAACCCGGCATAGTGACTCAGGGACAGGGCCAGCCGGCCGCTGAGCGCCTCACCGCTGACCTCGGCTGCGGTCACGATGTCGTCCAGACAAGTCTGTACCTCGCGCACGGCGGGAAGCAGCCGTTCACCTCGGTAAGTCAGGACGACCCGCTGGCCAAGTCGATCGAACAGGCGGAATCCCAACCGGTCTTCGAGCTGCGCCAGACGCTTGGAAACGGCCGGCTGACTGATGTGCAACCGGGTTGCCGCCGCCGAGAACGAACCGGTTTCGGCCACCGCCAGAAAGGTCAGCAACTGCTGGGTGTCCAGGTGAAGGGGATTCAACGTCTATCTCCGGCATTCGACCTTACAGGGTCCAATTATAACCATTTAGAATGGACTCCATGCATTATTACCATTTTAGTTATTGAGCGAACGACATTATCATTCCGCCATGAAAACAGACGCTCTCAACGTGCTCGGTCTGCCACTCGCAAGATGCTCGGTGGATCCGATTACCGGCTTCTACCGGGATGGACGATGCCTTGTCGGGACCGAGGACGGCGGGGTGCACGGGGTGTGCACGGAGCTCGATGACGCGTTTCTCGGCTACACAGCCGGTCAGGGGAACGAGTTGCGCCGACCGATTCCGGCCTACGATTTTCCCGGGCTTAGGGCAGGGGACCGCTGGTGCGTCTGTGCCTGGCGGTGGCGAGAGGCCTTCGAGGCCGGTGTGGCGCCGCCGGTAGTGCTGGCCTCCACGCATCACGAGGTGCTGCGCGTCATCAAGCTGCGCGATCTGATCGAACACGCCGTCGACCCGCCGGCCTCGGGACTGGATGACGGGTTTTACGAGTTTTAACGAAAATAACGCCCTAACTTATTGATAATACGTATAATTACCCGGGCGCCGATTGACGCCGCCGAGGGCCTTCCGGAGGAAAATGCCAATGGCTGGAAAGACACTCTACGAAAAGCTTTTCGACGCGCACGTCGTCCATGACCAGGGAGACGGCACGGCGCTGCTCTATATCGATCGTCACCTTGTTCACGAGGTGACCAGCCCGCAGGCCTTCGAAGGGCTGCGCCTGGCCGGTCGCAAGCCGTGGCGTACCGGCGCGATGCTGGCCGTGCCGGATCACAACGTGCCGACCACCAACCGCGCGGGCGGGATCGTCGATCCCGTCTCGCGCGAGCAGGTCAGCACGCTCGACCGCAACTGCCAGGAATTCGGCGTCCAGGAATTCCCGATGTCCGACCTCCGTCAGGGGATCGTGCACATCATCGGGCCCGAGGAGGGCTTCACGCTGCCGGGCTCGACCGTGGTCTGCGGCGATTCGCACACCTCGACTCACGGTGCGATCGGCGCGTTGGCCTTCGGCATCGGCACCTCCGAGGTCGAGCACGTCATGGCGACGCAGACCTTGTTGCAAAAGCGCACCAAGACCATGCAGGTGCGCGTCGACGGCGAGCTTGGGCCGGGCGTGACCGCGAAGGACGTCGTGCTCGCCATCATCGGCAAGATCGGCACCGCGGGTGGCACCGGCTACGCGATCGAGTTCGCCGGTTCGGCCATCGAGTCGCTCTCGATCGAGGGCCGGATGAGCGTGTGCAACATGTCGATCGAGGCGGGGGCGCGCGCCGGCATGGTGGCGGTCGACGAAAAGACGGTTGAGTACTTCCGCGACAAGCCGTTCGCGCCCACCGGCGAGATGTTCGACCGGGCGGCGGCGTACTGGCGCACGCTCAAGTCGGACCCCGACGCCGAGTTCGACAAGGTGGTTACCCTCGATGGGACCAAGATCGAACCGCAGGTGAGCTGGGGCACGTCCCCGGAGATGGTCGGACCGGTCAACGGCCGGGTCCCCGACCCGGCTACCGTCACGGACCCGGTCAAGGCCGAGGGCATGCGCAAGGCACTTGAGTACATGGGACTCGAGGCCAACACGCCGATGACGGACATCCAGATCGACAAGGTCTTCATCGGCTCGTGCACCAATGCCCGCATCGAGGATCTGCGCGCTGCGGCTGCAGTCATCAAGGGTGGACACGTCGCCGAGAACGTCACGCTGGCCATGGTGGTCCCGGGCTCCGGGCTGGTGCGCCAGCAGGCCGAGAAGGAAGGGCTCGACAAGGCCTTCCTGGAGGCCGGTTTCGAGTGGCGGGAGCCCGGTTGCTCCATGTGCCTTGCCATGAACGCCGATCGGCTCGAGCCGGGCGAGCGCTGTGCCTCGACCTCGAACCGGAATTTTGAAGGCCGTCAGGGGCAGGGCGGTCGCACGCACCTGGTCAGTCCGGCCATGGCGGCCGCCGCGGCCATCGCAGGTCATTTCGTCGACGTCCGTCAAGCGTAAGGGAGACAGAATCATGCAGGCATTCACTACACATAAGGGAATCGTCGCGCCTCTCGACCGCTCGAACGTCGACACCGACGCGATCATCCCCAAGCAGTACCTCAAGTCGGTCAAGCGCACCGGTTTCGGACCGACGGCGTTCGATGACTGGCGTTACCTCGATCCGGGCGAACCGGGCATGGATCACAGTAAGCGGCGCAAGAACCCGGATTTCGTACTAAACCGCGAACCGTTCGACCGCGCGACCATCCTATTGGCGCGCGAGAACTTCGGCTGCGGCTCATCGCGGGAACACGCCGTCTGGGCACTGACCGACTTCGGCTTTCGCGCCGTGATCGCCCCGTCGTTCGCCGACATCTTCTTCAACAACAGCTTCAAGAACGGGCTGCTTCCCATTGCTCTGAAAGAAGATGAGGTCGACTCGATCTTCAAGGCGGTCGAGGCGAACCCGGGTCTGGAGCTCGAGGTCGATCTGCCGAATCAGGTGGTCAAGGCCCCGGACGGAGCCACCTACGAATTCGAGATCGACAGCTTCCGCAAGCACTGCTTGATCGAGGGGCTCGACGACATCGCGCTGACCCTGGAGCATGCCGACAAGATCAAGTCCTACGAGACGGCGCAGATGGCAAAGACACCATGGTTATTCAACGACATGCGTAGCAACGTCGGCGGCTGAATAGCAAACAACAGACTGAAGAAAGGAAACCCAACACCGTGAGTCAGAAGAATATTCTCGTCCTGCCGGGTGACGGCATTGGCCCGGAAATCACCGAGCAGGCCGTCAATGTCCTTAAGGCCGTCGTGGCCGGCAGTGACCTGGAACTGTCGTTCACCGACGGGCTGATCGGCGGAGCGGCCTATGATGCCGAAGGTGAACCGTTTCCCGAGATCACCCGCCAACAGGCCGCCGAGGCCGACGCGGTGCTGCGCGGTGCAGTCGGTAGCCCGCAATACGACAATCTCGACCGCCCGCTGCGCCCGGAGCGCGGCCTGCTGGCGATCCGCAAGACGATGGGGCTGTTCGCCAACCTGCGCCCGGCAATGCTTTACAGCGCCCTGGCGGATGCCTCCTCGCTCAAGCCTGAGGTGGTCTCCGGCCTGGATATCCTGATCGTGCGCGAACTGACCGGCGGGGTGTATTTCGGCCAGCCGCGCGGCATTCGCGAGGTCGACGGCCAGCGCGAAGGCTTCAACACCATGCATTACAACGAGGCCGAGATTGAACGCATCGGTCGCGTCGCGTTCGAGGCGGCACAGAAGCGCGACAAGCGCCTGTGCTCGGTCGACAAGGCCAACGTGCTGGAAACCTCGGAGCTCTGGCGTGAGGTGATGAACCGCCTGGCCGCGGATTACCCGGACGTCGAGCTGTCGCACATGTACGTCGACAACGCCGCGATGCAGCTCGTGCGCGCACCGAAGCAGTTCGATGTAATGGTTACCGAGACCCTGTTCGGCGACATCCTCTCTGACCAGGCCTCGATGCTGACCGGGTCGATCGGCATGTTGCCGTCGGCCTCGCTAAACGAAACGGGGCAGGGTCTGTACGAGCCCAGTCACGGCTCCGCGCCGGATATCGCCGGCAAGGGCGTTGCCAACCCGATGGCGACCATCCTGTCGGCGGCCATGCTGCTGCGCTATTCCTTCGGTCGAGGCGATTTGGCCGAGCGAATCGAAAGCGCCTGCGTCGCCGTGCTCGATCAGGGCCTGCGTACGCCGGACATCATGCAGGCGGGCATGACACAGGTATCCACCGGCGACATGGGCCAGGCCGTCGTCGACGCCCTGAACGCCTGAGGGGCCCCAAGCACCGCTTCGTGCGCCCGGCGTGATGCGCTAGGCTAGATCGATCGTGTCAGATTCAGGGGCAGCGGCCGACCGAAGGCCGCCATCCCGCAACCGATTCCATCAGACTTCCAATCGCAAGGAGAAATCTTCATGAGCAAGACGGTCGACGTTGCTGTCGTCGGTGCCACTGGTGCCGTTGGCGAGACCATGCTGTCCATCCTGGCCGAGCGCAATTTCCCGGTCGGCAAGGTGTATGCACTGGCATCCGAGCGTTCCGCCGGCAAGAAGATTCCGTTCGGCAACTCGTTCGTGACGGTCGAGGACCTGGCGACGTTCGATTTCTCGAAGGTCCAGATCGGGCTGTTCTCGCCGGGTGGATCGATCTCCCGCGAGTACGCGCCCAAGGCCGCCGCGGCCGGCTGTGTCGTGATCGATAACACCTCCGAGTTCCGCTATGACGACGACGTGCCGCTGATCGTCCCGGAGGTCAACGCCCACGCGATCGCCGGCTACACCCAGCGCAACATCATCGCCAACCCGAACTGCTCGACCATCCAGATGCTGGTCGCGCTCAAGCCGATCTACGACGCGGTAGGCATCAAGCGGATCAACGTCGCCACCTACCAGGCCGTTTCCGGTTCGGGCAAGGAGGCGATCGAGGAGCTGGCGACCCAAAGCGCCCGTAAGCTAAATGGTCAGGATGCCGATGCCGTCGTTTATCCGAAGCAGATCGCCTTCAACGCGCTGCCGCAGATCGATGTCTTCCAGGACAACGGCTACAC
>JAGXFG010000015.1 GCA_024637395.1 Burkholderiaceae bacterium
ATAAGAGACAGTCGGTATGCCGTTCCCGCGCGGGGTGCTTGCCGACCCGCAGATGGTCCGCATCGAAACCCCGGCGGGAGTCGAGATACCATCCGGAGCAACCGAGTTGGCACGGTGGCGCCACCTGACCGACCCGGCCGCCGACGAGACATCCATTAGAGCCCTCCTGCTTAGCTTCAATCACGAATGCGTGGCAGGGCAGGCCGCGAGCTATCAAGTTCGTTGGGGTGCGATGCGCAGTTCGAGCGGCTTTCCCGCGGTCTCCTCGGAGAACGTCGCCAATGGCTGGGGCCCGAAGGCAGCACCACTCGCCACCGAACCCCCCGCCACCGACAACTTCGAAATAGATGGCACGCAGCTGAGAGAACCCAAAGTCTGGGTCACGCTACCTCCAGCATGGCTGATGAAGCAGGAAATTCGGGGGCCAGCCGCGCCGATCTCGGATGCAGCCCTTAGCGACTACATGACTGGTTTCGCCGCTACTGTGGTCAACGACGTAGCTCTGGATGTCGCTGGCTACGAGGTGAGTGACAACGGTAGCGGGCTGATCGACTGGCGCGTTGAGATTGAGGGTTGGCTCTACGACCGGCCCAATACGCTCTTCAACGTCTACGTACAGACCGGCGACGTCAAGTGGTTGCGCCACGCGCATCGGGCCAGTCAATACTACGCGTCCTGGATCTCCACAACCGATGGCCCTTTAACGCGCAAACGGGGGTCGTTCATGAAGAAGGCCCTGGATGCTGCCGGTGACCCCAGGTATTCACTACCGGGTAACCCTGGTGATCCCAGATACTCGCTGCCTGGGGGGATTCTGACGGATTACCTGCTCACCGGCGATGCAACGCTACTCGATCGCATCTCCGCAATTGGTGAATTCCTGGAAGCGAACATCCAGACCAGGCTGAAGCCGTTGGGGAGTGACGAAGTTTGGGATGAAAGGAATGTTTGGACCGCTTTGGAGGGTGCGCTATACGCTTTCGAGGCCACTGGACAGCAGCGTTTCAGGGCGCGAGCGATCGAGATTGTTGACGGCATCATCACAGATATCGCAACACCTCCGCCCGGCTATCCAGTCAATATGCGCGGGGTTTTGCTGCATACGTACCTGGTCCACGAGGAAGTTAACCAGGACGGGTGGATCGTGTCGCCGTGGATGAGCGCATTGCTTACGGAAGCGCTCGATCACTACTACAGGCTCAGCGGTGACCGCCGGGTGCTGACTGTAATCCACAGTTATGCCAAGTTCATTGCGGAGTCTGGCCTCGCGCCGTCCACCATGAACGGAGGCGCAGTTACGGGCCTGAGTCCGATGTATATCGCAGCCACTGACTCTACCCTCTCGATGATTGGGTCGAGCGACCACAACCACGCATACGACGTCCTTGGGTTGCTCTACCGGGGCGTGTGGAGCGGCCAGCAGTTGACGCTACCGACTGCGGCAATTCAGGATGCTCTCGTAGGCGTTCGTGCGATTGCGATGGCAAGTTTTAACGCCGCACATCGTGCAACGGCCGCCTTGCCCAGGTATCGGACGGCTCCTACGCGGAAATTCGCCTGGTGGTTCGGCACGACTGCATCAATGGACTGGCTGATTTCCGAGACCCAAAGATAGCGGCCGCTTCGGGCCAAGCCCGAGACGGTGCTTGCAGTAGAACGGAATGCGGCGCGTGGGTGAACTCCAAGTGCGTCAGCCACCAGGGGCTGTACGTGCACGACGAGTATGATTCCCTGAAATACCAACGTAGCCACAGAGAGAAATGATGAAAGCACTTGTCTGCCACGCCTTTGGCCCAATCGAGAACCTGCGCGTCGAGGACATTCCGGTGCCCGAGCCCGGGCCTGGTCAGGTGAGGGTGCGGGTGCGCGCCGCTGCGCTCAATTTCCCGGACGCGCTGATCGTCCAGGGCCTCTATCAGGTCAAGCCGGCATTCCCGTTTTCGCCGGGGGCAGAACTGTCGGGCGAGATTTCGGCGCTGGGCGAAGGGGTAAAAGGCTACGCGGTGGGCGATCGGGTGATCGCCGCCAGCGGCCACGGTGGCTTCGCCGAGGAATGCGTGGTCGACGCCAGCCGGCTGATGCCGCTGCTGCCGGGGATGAGCTTCGAGCAGGGCGCGGCGCTGGTGCTGACCTTCGCCACCTCGCTGCACGCCCTCAAGGACTGTGCGCGCTTGAAGCCCGGCGAAACCGTGCTGGTGCTGGGTGCCGCGGGTGGCGTCGGACTGTCCGCCGTCGAGATCGCCAAGGCCATGGGCGCGCGGGTGATCGCAGCCGCGTCCTCGCCCGACAAGCTGGCGCTGGCCAAGCAGGTTGGCGCCGACGAACTCATTGACTACAGCAAGGAAGATCTCAAGAAGCGGGTCGATGAGCTGACCGACAAGAAGGGCGTCGAGGTGGTCTACGACCCGGTGGGCGGGCCCTACAGCGAACCGGCACTGCGCGCCACCGCCTGGCGGGGACGTTTCCTGGTGATCGGCTTCGCGGCCGGCGAGATTCCCAAGCTCCCGCTCAATCTGGCGCTCCTCAAGGAACGCTCGATCATCGGCGTTTACTGGGGAGATTCCACGCGGCGCCATCCGGCAGAACACCTTGCCAACTTGCACGACCTCGCGGCCTGGTTTGCCCAAGGCAAGATCAAGCCGGTGATCAGCGAGACGGTGGGGCTCGACGGTGCCGCCGACGCTATCAAACGAATCGCCAACCGGCAGGTCAAGGGGAAGGTGGTTATCGTCCCGTGAGCTTGGCGCGAACTCCCTCAGCGTGACTCCGTGCGATATGACGCGCTGATTGGCGGGCGGTTTCCGGCACAATCGCGCTCATGAGTGACGGACAGCCACGGATCGTTGTTTTCTCGAGCCTATTTCCGAGCGAGGTGGCACCGACCGCAGGGGTGTTCATCCGCGAGCGGATGTTTCGAGTCGCGAAGCACTTGCCAATGGTTGTGGTGGCGCCACAGGCTTGGTCGCCGTTCGACTGGGTGATCCGGTTCCTTCGCAAGGGCTACCGGGTTCAGGCACCGGGATACGAGGTGATGGATGGCGTGCCGGTGCATCGCCCGCTGGTGCTGAGCGTTCCCGGGGTCTTCAAGCGTTGGGACGGATGGCTGATGGCGCGCGGTTGCCGAGGCCTGATGCGGCGCCTGCAGGCCGAGTTTCGTCCCGATATGATCGATGCGCATTTCCTCTATCCGGATGGCTATGCGGCCAGCCTGCTGGCCAAGGAATTAGGCTTGCCGCTCACCATCACCATCCGCGGCAGCAAGGACGAGTGGCTGATCGGGACCGATCGCGAGCCGATGCTGCGCGCGGCGATGATGGCTGCAACCAGATTGATCGCGGTGTCGCAGGCGCTGAAGAACAACGTGGCGATCAAGCTGGGCGTAGACGAAGCCAAAGTCACCGTGATCGGCAACGGGGTCGATCTGGCAAAGTTTCACCCGGTAGACAAGTTCGAGGCCCGCAAGCGCCTGGGTATCGCCCCGGATGCCAGAGTGCTGATCGGTGTCGGCAACCTCATTCCGACCAAGGGCTTCCACCGGATCATTCCGCTGCTGCCGGCTTTACGTTTGGAGCATCCTGCTCTTGTGTATCTCATCGTTGGCGACAGCGCCACGCACAGCAATATGCGCCAGACTCTCGAGGCGCTGGCGCGTGAGCATGGCGTAGAGGACATGGTGCGTTTCTGTGGTCGGCAGCCGCATGATGAACTCAAGTGGTACTACGGTGCCGCGGACCTGTTCGCCCAGGCGACCGAATTCGAGGGCTGGAGCAACGTCTTTCTGGAGGCGATGGGTTGCGGCCTGCCGGTGATCACAACGCGGGTGGGTGGCAATGCTGAAGTCGTGGCGGAAGCGGCGGTCGGCGAATTGGTGGATTACTGGGATCCGGCCGCATTTGGCGAGGCGATCAGTCGCGCGCTAAGCCGCGCATGGGACCGTGAGGCGATCATCGCTTACGCGAGATCGAACACCTGGGACCACAAGATCGACCGACTGGTTGCGTTGCTTAGCGATCTCGCTCGGAAATAATGGTCTGATCGGCGGGGCTGGACTTGCCGCGAGCGTTCTTGAACCACCATTTGATCTTCCGCAGTCGGTCTTCCAGCAGCAAGCCAGGCCTCGGGCGCCACAGCACCAGCCACTCCTGGGTCGAACGATGAGTGCCGAGATTGGCCTTGTAACGAGCTGTTCCGGCGAGAAAGTCGTAGATCCTGGCGCCGGCTGCGAGGTTGTGTTCGATCGCGAGTTGATGCGCCAGCAGGCCAGGTTGGAATTTGTGGAACCGCTCCAGGTCGATGCCGCTCATTATGAAATGAACGTGACCGTTGAGCACCAGGTTGTAAATCCACGCAATTGTCGATTCACCGGCCGAAATTCTCAGCATCTGGATTCCGCCGGCCGCGAAAGCGTTGGTAATGAGAGTTCGGTGAAAGGCACGGAAAGTAGGGATGTCGAACCCGCTGCGCGCCCCCGGCACCGCCCAACGCGTCCGGTGCAGGGCCGCGAGCTCGTCGATCCATGTCAACGCCTCCTCGGCGCTGCCAGCCTGCTCGATCGATAGTGCCCCGTACTCCTTTTCAATGGCACGTCGCGAGCGCCGCAACTGCTGTCGAGTGTTCGCGGACAGCGCAGCGAGGTAGTCCCCTCCGTGTTTCGAACTGATCTCCTCGAGATCCACCCACCAACTTTCGCTCTGCTTTGCCACGCGCAAGCGTAGGCCGTGCTTGAGAGCGCTTGTGCGGATCTGCTGCGCCCGTTCGCCGAATACTCCTGGAACCATGAACTCGTCCCAGTCATGACGCTTGCCCAACCATTCGAGTAACGATTCAAATAGTCCGGGAAATTCGGGGCCGAGAACCCCGTAAAGACCATTGAGTTCCATTGTGGGTTCATCGAGGTCCTCGTCCAGCGACTGGTTCAGCCCCAGTATCCTGACTCGCAGCCAGCCGTGACGCCATATATTCCTGGCGCCGAGCAGCGCGATTGCCTGTCGCTCGTTGCCGGCTTGGCCATCGCCGTGGCAGTCGAGAACCAGCAGGCCGTGCCCGGCGGTTGACGGCCAGGTCTCGGCACAGGCTGAAATCCACCAGTGCGAAAGGAAGAATGATTCCGCCGGACGGCGCTCGAGCGCCGCCAGCAGGCCCGGAATTCGCGGGTCCTGGGGCGACAGAAGGCTTACATTCGAGAATGGCATCGATCGGCGATGTTGCATGGCAGCGGATATCATGCACCAAAGTCAATGTGCCATGACGATTGGCCACTGGACCGGAAATCGGTCACGGACGGTCGCGAAGATTGGAACTAAACTGGATCAATGATCCGCAGTTAGTACTTCCGGACTATGTGAAGATGTCGCAGACGGTAGCACCCAGCAATAATTCAGGCGTTTCCCAGCCACCAAATCGGTGGCTCGGACCAGTCGTGGCGTTCGCCTGCGGCCTGGCGATCATCATGGTTGCCTTTTGGCCGAGCTGGCGGCTGCTCGCCGAAGCCTGGGGGAATTCCGAAACCTACTCGCACGGCTACATCGTCGCTCCCATCGCGATCTGGCTGGTATGGCGACAGCGCCACGTACTTGCCTCCCTGCCGGTGGCGCCCAATTTGTTCGGGCTGCTGATTCTTATTGGGGCGATCGGACTGTTCTCGATCGGCGAGCTGAGCGAGGTAAACGTAGCACTGTTTCCGGCAATTGTGACGATGCTGCCCGGGTTGGTGCTGCTGTGCTTTGGCTGGCAAGTCACCAGGGCACTTATCTTCCCGCTGGCCTTCCTGTATTTCATGGTGCCATTCGGCGATTTCCTGGTGCCGCCGCTGATGAGTGCGACCGCCGATGCGACCATCGCGGCGCTTCGTCTCAGCGGCATTCCGGTTTACCGCGAGGCCTTGCACTTCACCCTTCCGACTGGCCGATGGTCGGTCGTTGAGGCCTGCAGTGGACTGCGCTACGTCATAGCTGCCATGGTGCTGTCGGCGCTATTTGCGCATCTCAACTTCCGGCGGCTCTGGAAAGGCGTGCTGTTCGTAGCCCTTGGGCTGCTGGTGTCGGTGGTCGCGAATTGGGCCAGGGCATATCTGATCGTGATGATCGGGCATCTCTCCCACATGCGCTACGGCACCGGCGCCGATCACGTGGTCTACGGCTGGATCTTCTTCGGGCTGGTGATGCTGGGCATATTCTGGATGGGAATGAAGTACGCTGATGTCGAGGTTGTGCGTAGCCCATCGAGTGGTGTAGGGGCGTCTTCAGGCGGGCCAGGCAATTTGCCCGGCCGGCAGAATACCGGCAGCGCGCCGGTCTGGCGTTTGGCCGTGGGCATCTTCGTCTTGCTGGTTACGGTCGGCGTCTCGTTGTGGGGTATAGATGGCGCGCGCAACATCGAGCCGCGCACCAACGCAATAACGTTGCTTACCGATGGTCTGAAGCCAATCCAGGTTGGTCAGGTCGACATCGAACCGGTCTTCGAAGGCGCTTCGGCGATAGTCCAGGGATCATTGCAGCAGCGCGAGGTGCCGGTGCAGGCGTATATAGCGTACTTCGCCCGCCAGCACTACAAGGGCGAAATGATCCGGTATGGCAACGGTGTGCTGGCACTGGACAGCAAGCAGTGGGGCACTTTCGCGCGACGCAACGTAATGGTCGAAGGCGATGGCGGGGGAATCGAGGTCCAGGAGCGCCTGGCCAGACGCGGAACCGACGAACGCCTGATCTGGAGCTGGTACACGGTGGCGGGGCGCAGCACCGCGAGCGAGCGCATTGCGAAGTTTTTGACCCTGCGCGCAATGCTATCTGGAGCCGGTGATCACTCGACCGTCAACGTTCTGATGGCGCCGTTGGGGCAGGGTCGGGCGGCGGCAGTCGAGGCGCTGCGGCGGGAAGTTGTCAGGACAGACGAGCTGACGCGCCGGCTTACGGCCGCGCCAGCGAACTAGCAAGGAGTTTGGCCGCACATGTCGATGTACGAACGCCTTTTTCGTTCAGTTCTCTATCCGGCGTACGAATCGGGGCTGCGCGGTCGCAAGACCTTGCGTTACCTGCAGGAATACGAGCGCCAACAGTGGCTTTCGCCGGAGGAACTGCGAGCGCTCCAGACGACTAAGCTGCGCGCCCTGCTCGAACATTGCCAGGTGCAGGTGCCCTACTGGCGCCGGCGTTTCAGGGAACTGGGGTTTACCTGGCAGGATCTGCGACAACCGGAAGACCTCGCCGCTTTGCCGCCCATCGGAAAGGACGAAATCCGCGCTCACTACGACGACATGATCGCGGAGAACTGGCGCGGGAAGACCTGGCGCAAGGCGACCGGGGGATCAACCGGACAGCCATTTGCCTTCGAGTACACGCGTGAGAGCTATGAGCGGCGGATGGCCGTGATGCAACGCGGTTACGCTTGGGCAGGAGCCAGTTTCGGGGTCAAACGCCTCGACGTGTGGGGCGGAGATCTTGGTCTGTCCTCAAGCTCGCAGCGGTTCAAGGCGGGACTCTTTGATTCGGTCCTGCGCCGCCGGGTGGTGAGTGCCTTCGATATGCGACGCGACAACCTGCACGAATACGCGCAGGCTATCGAATCATGGCGGCCGCAGGTGATCGTCGGCTATACCAGCGCGCTCGAAACGCTAGCTGATTGGATTCTGGATGGTAATCCGCTCGGTTGGCACCCCGACTCGGTCATCACCGCGGCGGAGATGCTTTCGGATCGGCAGCGTGCAGCCTTGGAGCGTGCCTTCGGTGCGCCGGTCTTCCATACCTACGGATGCCGGGAGTTCATGCTGATCGGCGCCGAATGCGAACATCACCACGGCTATCACGCCAGCGATGATCACCTGGTCGTGGAGATCGCTGACGAGACGGGGAAACCATTGGTCGCAGATGTCGGCAACGTCCTGATTACCGACCTGCACAATTGGGGCATGCCCTTCCTGCGCTATGCCAATGGTGATCTCGCCCGTGCTTCCGACGGAGCGGAGCGCTGCCCGTGCGGAAGAGGGCTTAAGCGTTTTGGCCCGGTTGAAGGGCGCCGACTCGATGTCTTGAGAACACCTGACGGACGGATCATCCCCGGGGAGTTCTTTCCACATCTGCTCAAGGAAGTTGCCGCAGTGGATCGGTTTCAGGTGCGACAGAGGCAGCTTGATTGCCTGGAATTGCTAATCGTTTCCAAAGGGGAATTCACGGCAGCCGATGAATCTTTTCTGCGCGACAAGATCAGTGGCGTTACCGGCGATGCGACGCGATTGGACATTCGACTAGTCGATGACATTCCACTGACACCCAGCGGGAAGCGTCGAGTTACCGTGTCGGAACTGCCGACGGATGCGGCGTGAGAGTCGTGCACGTTGTGGAGTCACTGGAGATTGGCGGGGCTGAGCGCCTCGTGGTTGACCTGGCTGGCCTGCAGTCCAAGCGCGGACATACGGCATCTATCGCTTGCCTGTTCCGCGAAGGTCCACTAGCTGCGCGCGCGCGCGCTGTGGGCATTGATGTTAAGAACTGCGAGAAGAGTTCCGGGATGGATCTTGGGGCCGTATTGCGCTTGCGCAATTGGTTGCGGATGAAGAAGCCGGAGGTGCTGCATACCCACAATCCGGCGGCACATTACTATGCGGTCGCCGCTGAAGTCGGCCTACGGATTGGGCGCGTGATCAATACCCGCCACGGGATGGGATTAGAAGGCGCCGGTGGCCGACGTGAACTGCTGTTCCGCGCTGCGATGCGTAGGACAGATTGCGCCGTGGCAGTATGCGAGGCGGCCCGTAAGAGTTTTGTCGACCGCGGCTCCATCGCAAAAGACAAGGCTGTGACAATTCCCAACGGCATCGACTTGACTCGATTCGCGCCGGAAAACGAGCTGGCAAAGCGAACGCTATTGGCGTCATTGTCGGTGCCAGGAAGTCCGCTGGTGTTCGGCAGTGTCGGGAGACTCAACGCCGTGAAGGAACAGGTGACTATGCTCCGCGCCTTCCATAAATTTGTGCAGCAGGTCCCCGTGGTGGGCGGGGCACCTGGGCCGGCTGCGATCCTGGTAATCGCCGGCGATGGCGAACTGCGCGATGCGCTGGAGCAAGAGCGGGGTCTTCTGGGCCTCGACGAAAACGTCTTCCTGCTCGGTCAACGAGACGATATTCCGCAACTCCTGGCCGGGTTTGACGCCTTTGTGCTCTCGTCCCGCAGCGAGGGCTATTCGCTGGCGCTGGTCGAGGCGGCTGCCACCGGGCTCCCGATTGTGGCCACCGATGTTGGGGGCAATGCCGAGATCGTGCAGGACGAGGCCACCGGGTTATTGGTGCCACCGGGCTCGCCAGATGCGATGGCGGCAGCGATGCGTCGCTTGTTCGATAACGCAGATGAGCGTCTGCGGATGGGTGCTGCGGGAAGACTCTGGGCGCAGGAGAATGGTTCGATCGAAGCCATGTACGAGCGCTACATGACGCTCTACCAAGGACCCAGCCCGGAGCCTGGAATGATCGCAGTCGGTGGTGGTCGCGGATGATCGTGATCGAGTTCATGTTCTGGCTCGCGGTGGGGTGCATCCTCTACACCTATGCCGGTTACCCGGTGCTGCTGATGATTTTGGCCGCGCTGAAGCAGCTGCGCGGGGACATGCGTTTCCTGTCGTCCGGGGAGTCGCGACGGACTGGAGGGGAAGATGAACTCCCCACCGTCGCGGTGCTGGTGGCGGCCCACAATGAAGAGCGACACATTGAGCAACGGATCCGCAACCTGCTCGCCCTCGACTACCCGGCCGAACGGCTGCGCATCTACGTGGGGTCGGATGGATCCGACGATGCGACCGAATCGCTGGCAGCGCCGTTCGTCGGCGAGCGCGTGGTCTGGAGAGGCTTCAGCCAGCGGCGGGGGAAGCCTTCGGTCATCAACGATCTCGCCGCGCTGGCAACCGAAGATGTGCTGGTCTTTACTGACGCCAACACCGAGTTTTCTGCGGGTGCGGTGAATTCGCTGGTGCGCCATCTGCAAGACCCCACAGTGGGCTGTGTCTGCGGAGAACTGCGACTGCAGGCAGGGGACGGTGCGGAGAACCAGGATCATATCTACTGGCGTTATGAGCGAATGCTGAAGTTCTTCGAGGGCCGACTCGGAGCCTTGCTCGGCGCGAACGGTGGGGTCTACGCAATGCGTCGGGATCAGTACCGCCCCATCCCGTCGGATACCATCGTCGACGACTTCTGGATATCAATGGAACGGGTGCGGGATGGTTACCGCTGCGCCTACGACCCAGAAGCCGTCGCCTGGGAGGATGTGCCGGAGCGCATCGACGATGAGTTTGCCCGCCGCGTGCGGATCGGCACCGGCAACTACCAGGCGTTGCGACACTTCTGGACGATGCTGGATCCGCGACGGGGATTCATTGCGCTGACTTTCTTCTCGCACAAGTTCCTGCGCTGGCTGGTGCCGCACTGCATGATCGTGGCTGCGGTCACGAATCTCGCGCTGGTCGGAAGTCTGCTGTACGCGAGCCTGGGCGCGGCACAGGTCGCCTTCTACGGCCTCGCGCTGTTTGGCTATCAGCGCAGCCGTAGCGGGCTGACGCCGGGACTGCTGCGCATGCCACTGTTCTTTGTGAGCATGAACCTTGCGCTACTCTTCGGGTTCTGGAAGTATCTGACCGGCAAGCGTACGGGCACTTGGGCTCGTACCGCTCGCTAGACACCAACTACACGAACCATTCAAATCGCCACGTCAATGTTTCTCGCCATCGTCACCGTCGCAGTCCTTCTCGCCGTCGCGCTGGCGTGGGAGATGCGTCGCAAGCAAATGCACTTGTGGCTGGGCTCTTATCTCGCGCAGCGCACGCCGCCCAAGCCAAAGGGTCCGGTGCACGTGCTCTTCTGCTTCGTCGATCACTTTGAGCCGCAGTGGGGAAAGGCGTCCTACGAAGTCGAAGTGGCGCGCGTCACGGCGTGGCGCGAGCGCTATGCGAAGCTGGCGGCAAAGCACCACGACGCAGATGGCAAGCCGCCGGTGCATACGTTCTTCTACCCGGAAGAGGAGTACCGCAAGGAACATCTCGACCAGCTCGCTGCTTTGTGCCGGGATGGTTACGGCGAGATCGAGGTGCATTTGCATCACGACGACGACACTGCTGACGGTTTATGCGAGAAGATCACTCGCTTCGTCGAGACGCTGCGCACCAGGCACGACGCGGTTCCAGTCGATCCTCGCTCGGGGCGTCCGATGTTCGGCTTCATCCATGGGAACTGGAGTCTGGACAATTCGCGCGCCGACGGCCGCTGGTGCGGCGTGAACAACGAAATCGAGGTACTCGCTGAGTTGGGATGCTATGCGGACTTCACGTTGCCTTCGGCGCCGAGCGACACTCAGACCCGCAAGATCAATAGCATCTATTACGCCACCGACGATCCTTTGCGACCCAAGTCACACAATGACGGGGTAGATGTTGTGGCTGGAGGTCATCCTAGCGGTGATCTGATGATCGTCCAGGGGCCGCTGGCGCTCGACTGGACGAGGCGCAAATGGGGGTTGCTGCCGCGTATCGAGAACGCTGACATTCGAGCGTCTAATCCGCCTACCAAGGACCGTGTTGACCTGTGGGTGCGGCAGCACATTCATGTGATAGGCCGTCCCGACTGGGTGTTCGTCAAGGTTCATACGCACGGCACACAAGAGGGGGATGTTGAGACCATTCTTGGCGAACCGGTAGACAAGATGTTCAGCCATCTTGAGCAGATGTACAACGACGGAGCGAACTATATTCTGCACTACGTGAGCGCGCGGGAGGTCTACAACATCGTCAAGGCAGCCGAGGCAGGGCATTCCGGATCACCGTCGGCCTACAGGGATTTTGTCCTGCCGCGGCCTGGATATCGGGACTAGTAGACGATGAAAAGAGCGATCTTAAACGCGGTTCTCGACGCTACTGGAATCACCAGTTATCGTTGGCGGAGACAACCGGCTGGTTTGTATTGTTTCAACTTCCATCGAGTTGGCAACGACGACGGATCAGCTTTCCACCCAAACCTCTATTCCTGTACCGGCTCTCGTTTCGCCGAAATCGTGGCGTTCCTGCGTTCGAACTTTGAAATGATCGGAATCGACCAAGTGGTACAGTTGGTCGAGTCTGGGACGGTACCTGATCGACGATACGGGATGATCTCCTTTGACGACGGATACGTTGATGGCTACGAGGTCGCGTACCAGGTTCTACTCCGTCATGGTTGTCCAGCAGTGTTCTTCTTACCGACGGATTTCATCGACGGTCGAGAAGTCCCATGGTGGGATCGAATCGCATGGCGCGTGGCGCAACTGGGTAACGGCACGTTGCAGGTACCTGGCGCGGATCAATCGATCCGTATTACCAGAGCCGATCTTAAGGGATCTATTAGAAGGGTATTGCGGGTCGTAAAGGATTCGCCTTCGGTTCCGATGTTAGAGAAGGTTGTCGCGATCGAGACACAGGTCGATTGCCCAGATATAAGGGAATCAGGGTCTCGACTGTTCTTGTCCTGGGATCAGGTTCGGGAGATGCGAAGGGGTGGGATGTGGTTTGGATCGCATAGTAGAAGCCACCGCATCCTTTCTCATTTGTCAGAGGCCGAGCAGCTTGCAGAACTTTCTGAATCGAAACGCATTCTCGAGGCGCAAATTCGCGAGCCGGTCGACGCGTTAGCTTATCCTTTGGGTGGGTTGGACACGTATACTGACTTTACCAAGCGCGCGGCGAAGGCTTGCGGGTTCAAGATTGCTTTCAACTTCCATGGCGGTATGAACCGAGACCCAGCGGCACATCGCTACGACATCCAGCGCATCACGATCGAAGGAAATATGAGCGTTCGCCTGGTGCGACGCGCAGTTGCCTATGCGCTGTCAAGCTAACGTGTCGTCGCCATTGTCGAGAAGCAGTGACCGCGACACGCCCAGCGAGCGCTTGGCTGGTCGAATAGGTCGAGCCGTCCTTCGCGGATTGTCTGGCTGTCTGCCCGTAACGTCATGAACCGCAGAGATATTTCCGCCGCCGAAAGCCCAATCGGCATTGTCTATTTCGGCAATGACTGGTTCGCCGAGAATCGCACCAGCTCACACCACATCGCTCAGCGCCTGGCGCAGCGTTTTCCGGTCATCTACGTGGATTCGCCAGGTATGCGCGCCCCCTCGGCGACCGGCCGCGATTTCAGACGGCTTGCCCGCAAGCTCGCTGATGCTCTGCGGGGGCCTCGTGAGCTGACACCTGGCTTTTGGTACTGCACGGTGCCCCAGATGCCTTTTCGTCGTTTGCCGGGGGCGGAGATGCTCAATAGGTGGTTCGGTCTCTGGGCGGTACGCAGGGCGATTCGCACGGCGCGTCTCGATCGATTCCTGTCATGGTTTGTCGTCCCGCACCCTGGATTCATGGCGCAACATCTCGGTGAGGACCTTTGCATCTACTACTGCATCGACGACTATGCAGCCCATCCTGGTGTCGACTCGGAGCGGATCAGCCAGAGCGATCGCGATTTGACGCACGCAGCTGACCAGGTGTTCGTGGCCCCTCCGGCGTTGCTTGAAGCAAAGAGCGCCCAGAACCCGACGACAGTCTTCTCGCCGCATGGGGTCGACGCGGAGTTGTTCGCTCGCGCAATGGATCCTGTGACGCAGTTGCCCCCGTTTACGCGCGAGCTGCCCCGCCCCGTGATAGGGTTCTTCGGTCTCATCGCGGACTGGATCGATACCGAGTTGATCTGTTGGCTTGCCGACCAGCGTCCAAGTTGGTCATTCTTGCTCGTCGGCGCCCAGAAGACAGACATAGCCGACCTGCGGCGGCGGTCGAACATCCATCTGCCAGGACCGCAGCCGTATGGTGAACTGCCTGGATGGGCGCGTGCCTTTGACGTTGCGATCATTCCGTATCGATTGAACCAACAGGTGAAGAACGCCAACCCGTTGAAACTGCGAGAATACCTGGCAACTGGCCGACCCGTGGTGACCGTGCGCAATCCCGAGATTGAGCGCTTTGCACGGTGGGTGCAAATAGCGGATAGCCGGGAAGAGTTCCTCGAAGCGATCGAAGCCGCGCTGGAGCCTGAACCGGCTTCCGCCATTGCGGAGCGCATGGCTTCCGTCAGTGAGATGACTTGGGACCACCGCGTGAAGGAAGTACTGGATACGGTTGATCGCGCTCTTGCGCGCCGGCACGGCCATGGATGGCTGGAACATCGGATGGAGGATCATGGAACAGAACAATAGCCAGCGGCTGAAGGTGGCCATTGTCGGCGCCGGATATGTCGCACAGCATCACCTCGCTGCGTTGCGGACGCTTGATTTCGTTGACATCGTAGGCATCGCCGATCTCGATCTTGAAGCTGCCAAGGCGCTCGGCCAGCGTTTCGGCGTAACACGCACCGGCAGCAGGCTTGAAGAGTTTCGAGAGTTAAGGCCTGACGCAGTGTACGTGCTGACACCACCGTCGAGCCATTGCGC
>JAGXFG010000125.1 GCA_024637395.1 Burkholderiaceae bacterium
GGCAGCGTCAGATGTGTATAAGAGACAGGCACCGGCCGGTGGCCGCGCGCGCGCTGCGGCGGGAGCGGCGCAGCCAGCAGCGTCCAGGCGCCGCCAAGCGCGAGCAGCGGCAGGAACACCAACGACAGCCGCGCGAGCCCGCCGGCTTCGCCGCCGCTGCCGGCGAGCACGCCGGGCAGTACCGCGGCCAGCACCACGCCGACGAGCGCGAAGCCCTCGCGGCTGGCGACCACCCGGGTGCGGCCGAGCGGCGTCGCCGCGACCTCCGCACCCCAGGCGTTGTAGGCGATCGTCGCCATCGAGTAGCCGAGCGAAACCATCACCAGCAGCGCGGCCAGCCAACCGGCCCCGGCCCCATCGGGCGGCGCGAGCAGTCCGACCATCCCGAGCGCCAGCACCGGCAAACCGGCAACGATCAGCATCCGGCGCCCGGCGAGGCGGTCGCTGGCCCAGCCGATCAGTGGATCGGTGAGCGCGTCGACGATGCGCGCGCCGAGCAGGATCAGGCCGACGGTGGCGAGCGACATGCCGAGGCCATCGGCGTAGAGCTGCGGCACGTGCACGTAGATCGGCAGCGCCGCGAAGGCCAGCGGCAGGCCAAGCGCGCCGTAGGCCAAGAGCGCGCTCAGCGACAGGCTCGCGCCCGCGTCGCGCCCAACAGGCAAGGTCACCGGCACGACAGGCGCGTCTTCACCCCCGGCTGCAGCCACGGCCTCACTCATCGCGCCCTGCCGCCAATCCCAGCAACCGCGCGCGCAACTCCGGCTCGCGGGTGCGCTCGTCGAGCCAGATCGCGAAAAACGCGCGCGCCAGTTGCTCGTCATCGATTTCCGCGCTTGGGCGGCCGTTGTGCCAGAAACGCGCCCCGCGCCCCGGCAGGTTCAGTCCGACCAGGGTTTCGCCCGGCGCCACCGAGGGCAGTGCCCGCGCCAGCAGCGCACGCCACTGCTCGCGCTGGGCCTGGTCGCCGAATCCCATCCGGGCAATTTCATCGATGCTGGTGTCGACCAGCCGCCAACCCGGAATCTGGCGCTCGTAGCGGATCGCCAGCGCGAACCGGCCGTCGCTGATGCGCGGTGCCACCGGAGGCGTTACCCACAGCGCCGCCTCGTAGATCTTGAGTCCGACCCAGGTCATCTCGCCGGCGCCAAGCCGCTGCAGCGTTGCGTCCAACCCGCTCACCGCCGGCGGCAGGCTCACGGCGCCGCCCACCGCGGCAGCGCGGTCGGCCGCATTGGCGGCGGCCACCGCCGGCTCGGCCAGCCAGCAAGCGGCCACCATGGCCCACGCCGCGACGGCTCCGGACACTGCCCTCACCCCAGTTCCCCCTGGTGCGCGAAGACGTACTGGTGGACGTCGACGTCGCCGCTCGTGAAGCCCGCCTCGCAGTAGCACAGGTAGAAGCGCCACATGCGCGCGAACCGCTCGTCGAAGCCCAGCTCGCGGACCGCGTCCAGGCGCGCCTCGAAGGCTTCACCCCAGCGCACCAGGGTGCGGGCGTAGTCTGCCCCGAAGGCCGAGTCGCCGGTCACCGCAAGGCCGGCGCGCTCGGCCTGCCGGGCGACACTCGCCGGGCTGAGCAGCATCCCGCCCGGGAATATGTGGCGCTGGATGAAATCGGTGCCGCGCCGGTAGCGGGCAAAGAGCCGGTCGGCGATGGTGATCGCCTGCACCACCGCGCGGCCGCCGGGCTTTAGCCGGGCCGCGAGTTGCGCGAAATAGGCTGGCCAGTAGCGCTCGCCCACGGCCTCGATCATCTCGATCGAGACCACGTGGTCGTACTGGCCTCCGATGTCGCGGTAGTCGCAGAGCTGGAAGTCGGCGCGATCCGTGAAGCCACCGCGCAGCGCCCGCTCGCGCGCGAACGCCAGCTGTGAGGGCGAGAGGGTGAGCCCGAGCACGTGGCAGCCGAACTCGGTGGCGGCAACCTCGGCGAATCCGCCCCAGCCGCAGCCGATCTCGAGGATGCGCTGTCCGGGACGCGCGCCGGCCTGCTCCAGGATCCGGCGGTACTTGCGCAGTTGCGCCTGCTCGAGCGCCTCGTCGGGAGCGGCGAACACCGCAGCCGAATAGGTCATGCCCGGATCGAGCCAGAGCGCGTAGAAGTCGTTGCCCAGGTCGTAGTGCTGCTCGATGTTGCGCCGGGCACCACGCCGGGTGTTGGCCCGCAGCAGGTGGCGAATGCGATGTCCCAGCAGGCGCAGCACCCGGCCATGGATTGCGGCGGCGAGCACGCTGCGGTTGCGCGCGAGCAGCGTCAGCAGCGCGGAGAGATCGTCGGTCTCCCAGCGCCCCGCCATCCAGCATTCGGAAAAGCCGATGTCGCCGCGCGCCATGACCTCGTCGAACACGCCGTGGTCGCGCACCACCAGGTGTGCTGCCAGAGCTCCGCTGCCGGCGCGCAGGCGCAGGCCATCGGGCAGTTCGATCGCCAGCGCGCCGCCTTCCAGGCCCTCGAGCATCTCCAGCGCCAGCCGGGTGCCGGAGGGCAGGCCGCGCGTGGGCACGGCCGAGAGCAACTGCATGGTCTGTTCTGCCTGGTTCATGATGTCGTCTCCTCGGTCGGCGGCAAAGGCTTGGTGTGGAAGGTGACCCCGCGCAGGTAGAGGCGCAAGGCCTGCCAGTGGATTCGGGCCATCACGCCCAGCACCATCATGGGATATTTCAGCAACCACGTCATCATCGCCGCGCCGTCGAGCGACCGGGCCCTTCCCGCCAGGTGGGTGCCCAGTTGCAGCACGCCGCCGTCCCAGAGTTCGATCGCCGCCGCGTGCGCCGCGCCGCGCCCGCCGAAGCGGAAGCGGTACTCGCCGCGCACCGGGAAGAACGGCGAGACGTGGAAGCGCTTGCGCGCCACCAGCTGGTCACTAGGCCGGATCGGGCGCAGGTCGGGGTGATGGACGAGGTAGTTGTGGTGCTCGCCGAAGGTGTTGTTGACCTCGACCAGCACCACCCGCAGGGCGCCGGCGCGGTCGTGGCAGTACCAGAAGCTGACGGGGTTGAACACGTGCCCCAGGACGCGCGGCATGGCCTGCAGCACGACCTCGCCGTCGCAGACTGCGGCGACGTTGTTGGCCGCGAGGACCTTGCGCAGCCATGGCAGCAATGGTGAGCCGTCGCGCGGCCCGTGGTCACTGCTGCGAAACGAAAACAGGTTGGCGCGTTCGATCCCCAGCAGCGGCACCTTGAGCTGATCGAGCTGCGCCAGCGGCAGGCGCAGGAACGCTGCCGGATAGTTGAACTTGTGGTTCTTCTCGACGTGGCGTTCGTGCGCCACGCTGCCGAAGCACGCCGCCGGCGCGAGGCGCGGCACCCCTGGCATGGTGGAGCGGCTCACGCAGCCCTCCGCAGGTCGACGTCGATGTCGACCTCGTGGCCCTGCTGTGCGGCCAGCCCATCGGCACGGGCCACCGTGTTCGACCACGGCGCTGCCACGCCAAGGCCGGCGGCGACGGCCACCGCCGAGCGCAACCCGTCTTCATGAAATCCGTAGCCGGTCCAGGCGCCGGCGAACCAGCTGCGGTTACGGCCCTGAATCCGCGGCAGCGCTGCCTGCGCCGCGATGGCATCCTCGTCGAACACCGGGTGGGCGTAGTCGAAGCGCTGGATCAGCTTGTCGGCTGCGGGCTCGATGAAGGGGTTGAGCGACACCACCACCGGCACCTCGAAGGGCAGCGGCTGCAGGCGGTTGATCAGGTAGCTCACCGATACCGGGCGCTCATCGGCAGCGCCGGCGCCCGCGAGATAGTTCCACGCCGACCAGACCTTGCGGCGGCGCGGCAGCAGCGCGGCGTCGGTGTGCAGCAGCGCGACGTTGTGCTGGTAGCCGACGGCGCCGAGGATGCGGCGTTCTTCCGCGCTCGCCTTAGCGCCGAGGATCGCCAGGGTCTGGTCACTGTGGCAGGCGAAGACCACCTCGTCGAAACTCTCGACTCCGGCCCTGGTGCGCAGCTTGACCCCGGCGGCCGAGCGCTCGACGCCCAGCACCGGGGTTGCGACGCGCACGTCGTCGAGCTGCCCGACGATCTTGCTGACATAGCTGCGCGCCCCGCCCTGCACGGTCAGCCACTGGGGCCGGTCGGTGATCTGCAGCAGGCCGTGGTTGCGGCAGAAACTCACGAAGGTTGCCAGCGGATAGGCGAGCATGGTGCCGGTCGGGCACGACCAGATCGCCGCCGCCATCGGCAGCAGGTACCAGTCGCGGAATTCAGCGCTGTAGCGCTCTGCGGCGAGATACTCGCCCAGGCTCATCGCCGGCATCTGGGCGCTTTCGGCGAGCCTGCTCGCCACGCGGTTGAAGCGCCAGATGTCGCGCAGCATCGCCAGGAATCCGGGGCGCGCGAGGTTGCGGGGTTGCGCGAACAGAGTGCCGAGATCCGACCCGGCCCACTCGATGTCGGGGCTCTCGAGGCTCAGTCCGAAAGTCATCTCGCTGGGCACGCTGGCCACCGCGAGTTGCTCGAAGAGCGCGCACAGGTTCGGATAGGTGCGGCGGTTGAACACCAGGAAACCGGTGTCGACCGGATGACTCTGGCCACCGAGTTCGACCTCGACCGTGTTGCTGTGCCCGCCCACGTAGTCGGCAGCTTCGAACAGCGTCACCTGGTGGCGCTGCGCCAGCAGCCAGGCCGAACCCAGGCCGGCAATGCCGCCGCCAACGACGGCGATCCGCAACCGCCGCCCGGGGTTCCCGGCGCTGGCCGGGGTCCGCCCGCCCGGATGACCGGTGGCGGCGGTCGGGGGCGTCTGGAGAGTGCTGGTGTTCATCCTGTCACCTGAATCTGGTTGATCTCGTTTTACTCGTTTGTCCTGGACAAACCTCTTGACGGACCGAATATAATTGCGATATAAGGTCATGTCAAGCACTTCAACAAATGTTTTGTCCACGACACTATGAATAATATGAGCGATAACGGGACGGCGCTGAACATCGCGGCGGTAGCCCGCGACACCGGCCTGTCGCGTGACACGCTGCGCGTCTGGGAGCGCCGTTACGGCTTCCCGGCGCCGGAGCGCGACGAGCACGACGAGCGCCTCTACCCGGCCGAACAGGTCGAGAAGCTGCGGCTGATCCGCCGCCTGCTCGACCAGGGCGCGCGCCCCGGCAAGCTGATCGGCGAGAGCACCGCTGCGCTGCTCGGGATGATTGCGCAGCACGTGGACCAGGACGGGAGCGACCCGGCTGACGATTCGGCGCTGCTCCAGTACGTGCGCCTGCACCGCAGTGCCGAACTCTCCGCGGCGCTGCGCCAGAGCCTGCTCAAGCAGGGTCTGCAGCGCTTCGTCCAGGAGACGGTGGCACCGCTCAACCACGCCGTCGGTGAAGCCTGGCTGCGCGGCGAACTGAGCGTTCCCGAGGAGCACTTCTACTCCGAGCAGGTGCAGAACGTGCTGCGCAGTGCGATCGGAGCGCAGCCCGCGCCGCTCGCGCGCCCGCGCGTGCTGCTGACCACCCTGCCCGGCGAACAGCACGTGCTGGGATTGCTGATGGTCGAGGCGACGCTGGTCCCCGAAGGGGTGTCCTGCCTGTCGCTGGGCGCCAGCACCCCGCTCACTGACATTCGCCAGGCCGCCGCAAGCGGCAAGTTCGACGTCGTCGCCCTGTCGTTCAGCAGTGCCTACCCGCTGCGCCAGGCGATCGACGGGGTGCGCGAACTGCGCGCGCTGCTACCCGAGTCGGTCGCTATCTGGGCAGGCGGGGGCGCGGTGCGCGGCCGCCAGAGCCGCGTACCCGAGGTGCGGGTGATCGAAGACCTGCCCGACGTGCTCGCCGCGCTCGCGCAGTGGCGCGCCTCGCAACAGAGCCAGCAGGTCGGCTAGCCGGTCGTCAGCGCGCGGCTAAGATCTAGCCGCGACCGGGACGGTAGCGCTTGAGCGCCGCGCCCGGCACGATCCCGGGCGCGAGCAGCGGATCGTCGATCGGCTTGCCGAACTTCATCTCGACCGGAATCAATCCGGCCCATACCGGCAGTGCATAGTCCGGTTCGTCGTCCACCGGCGGGCCGGTGCGCACCTTGGCCACCGCCTCGTCGAGCGGCAGCGCGAGAACCGTGGTCACCCGCAGTTCCTTGGCACTTGGCCGGCGCAGTTCGGCATTGCGCCCCGGGTACATGCGTTCGATGAAGGCGTCGAGTGCCGCCAGTTTGGCCGCTGGATCCTCGATCTTGTGGGCCCGGCCGAAAGCCATCACCGAGCGGAAATTGATCGAGTGGTGCATGCCCGAGCGGGCCATCACCAGCGCGTCGAGGTGCGAGACGGTGACGCAGCACGGCGCGCCGGCCTCGAGCGTGCGCACCATCTGGCTCGCGGCCGAACCGTGCCAGTAGAGCGTGTCGCCTTCGCGCCAATAGGAGGTGGGCGTTACATAGGGCTGGCCAGCGATCTCGTAGCCGATGTGGCAGATGAAGCCGGCGTCGAGGATCGCGTAGACGGTCTCGCGATCGTAGTGGCCGCGCTTGGGGAGCCGCCGCAGCCGCGTCCGCTTGGTGGGCTTGAATGCTTCCATCGGCAGATTATGCTTGCTTTTCTGCGCCAAGCGGTCACAATTCGCGCCTGCGGCATGAAATCCAGTCCCCGCGCTGCATTCTGATTTCTTCTCATCAAGCTTTGTCCTCCTCGACTGGAATCGCCCGGCACGCCGGCGCGGTTGGTCGACTCAGCATCACCTCCAAGGTGTCTATGTCATTTGCATCACTGGGCCTCAGTGCGCCCATCCTGCGTGCCGTTTCCGAAACCGGCTATACCGTACCCACGCCGATTCAGTTGCAGGCGATTCCCGCCGTGCTCTCGGGCGGCGACCTGCTCGCCGGGGCGCAAACCGGCACCGGCAAGACCGCCGGCTTCATGCTGCCGATCTTGCAGCTGCTCAGCCAGCGCACCGTGCGCGGCACCGGACGGCGCCCGATCCGCACGCTGGTGCTCACCCCGACCCGCGAACTCGCAGCCCAGATCGAGGAAAGCGCGCGCGTCTACGGCAAGTACACCGACCTCAAGTCGACCGTGATCTTCGGCGGGGTGAGCATCAACCCGCAGATCGCGCAGCTCAGGAAGGGCATCGACATCCTGGTCGCCACGCCGGGCCGGCTGCTCGACCACCTCGGCCAGAAGACGATCGACCTGTCGCAGGTCGAAATCCTGGTGCTCGATGAAGCCGACCGGATGCTCGACATGGGCTTCATCCGCGACATCCGCAAGATCATTGCGATGCTGCCGCGCCAGCGCCAGAACCTGCTCTTCTCGGCGACCTTCTCCGAAGAGATCAAGACGCTCGCCGATGGCATGCTCAACCGCCCGGCGCTCATCGAGGTGGCGCGCCGCAACGCCCCGACCGAACTGGTCGAGCAGAAAGTGATGCTGATCAACCAGCAGAGCAAGGCGAGCCTGCTCGCCCACCTGATCAGCGACCAGTCCTGGTACCAGGTGCTGGTCTTCACCCGCACCAAGCATCGCGCCAACTGGCTCGCGGAGAAGCTCGCCAAAGGCGGCATCGAGGCGCTGGCAATCCACGGCAACAAGAGCCAGAACGCCCGTACCCGGGCGCTCGCCGATTTCAAGAGCGGCAGCCTGCAGGTGCTGGTGGCCACCGACATCGCCGCCCGCGGACTCGACATCGTCGACCTGCCCCACGTGGTCAACTTCGAGCTGCCCAACGTCCCCGAGGACTACATTCATCGGATCGGCCGCACCGGCCGCGCTGGCACCACCGGCGAAGCGCTGTCGCTGGTCTGCAGCGAGGAACTCAAGTACCTCGCAGACATCGAAAAGCTGCTCCAGCGCAAGCTGCCGCGCCACACCGTGACCGGCTTCGAGCCGGTCGCTGATACCGAACCGATGGACCGTCCGCCGCGGGGCGCGCAGCAACAGCGCCGCGGCCAGGGCCAGGGGCGCGGACAGACTCAGGCACAGGGGCGAGGTCAGGGCAACGGGCGGGCGCACGCGCCAGCCCGAGCTGGCGCCGGCGCCCCGGCGGCAACCGCTCCCGGGCAACGTCCGGCCGGGACTTCCCCCGCCCGGCGTCCGGCCGGAGCGGCTCCGACCCAGCGCCCGGCGGGAACCCGTTCGTTTGGCAGCCCGCGCGGTTCGTCGCGCACTACGCGCGGTTTCTAGTTACAGCCGGGCCGGGCTCCAGCCGCGGTTGCCAACCGCGGCCTAGCCCTGCCCGACCAAGCCCACCATCCCGGGATATAGCTTCTCGAGGATTTCCAGCGTGATTCCGGCCAGAATCCGTTCCAGGTCGAACCTGACCTGGGCCGGATCCTCGCCGCGGGCCGCCTGCTCCCAGATCTCGTGCAGGCTATCGGTGTAGTTGGCGACCACGGTGCTGACCACGCCGAGCCAGAACGCCGGCGCCTCGCCCTCGACGTAGCGGCCGCGACCGCGGCCGAAGTGCGCCACCGCCAGGTAGCGCAGGATCGCCGCCGCAGCGAGCGCGTCGAGCGAAGCCGCGCCCCACCCGAGCGCCGGCTGGTCGGCGCCCTGGATCAGGTTATAGCCGCGGGCCACCGCCGCGCCGCCCAGCGCGCCCAGGATCCCGCCGGTGATCATCCCGGCACCCAGCGTCAGTCCGCCCAGGTGCAGGTCGGCGGCCAGGCCCGTGAGCGCGCCCGAAAGGATTCCGCCCAGCGCCGCCGCCCGCCCCTCGCCGATGTGCCCCGGGTCGGCCATATGCTCGCGCAGGCGCTGGATCACCAGCGCGGTCGCGCTGCCCTCCAGACCGTGGAGCCCGATGAGTTGCTGGGTGGCTTCGCGGGTCTCATGATCAAGCCGCAGCGCGAGCTCGTCGATGGCGCGTTCGCGCTCGGCGCTGCTGCCCTTGCCGCCCAGCCCGATGGTGCGCAGCGCCTGTTGCACCATGCCCTTCGGTGCGGCTGAGCCGAGCGGCTCGCGGTCGCTGGCGGCCCGCGCGATCTGTTCCGCCACGACCACCATCGCAGCGTCGAAGCGGTCCAGGCTGCGCTTG
The DNA here is from genome assembly GCA_024637395.1 of Burkholderiaceae bacterium. GTDB lineage: Bacteria > Pseudomonadota > Gammaproteobacteria > Burkholderiales > Burkholderiaceae_E > JAGXFR01. The sequence continues at coordinate 8,960 of JAGXFG010000125.1, forward strand.
CTCCAGGCTGCTCTCAGGCGCGCGAACGAGGCGTGCTTCTCTTCCGGCACGTATTTTTCGATCGCGCGCAGCAGCACTCCTTCCTGCACCCAGCAGCGGGCGAAGGCGTCGAGCGTCAGCACGTCGCGCACCACGCCGAGCGGTGCGACATGCTCGCGCCAGCGCTGCTCCTCGGCACGCTCCGCGGCGGCCGGCTTGGGCGGCCCGACCTGGTTGAGCAGCAACACCACCGGCTTGCCGATCCACTCCAGGATCTGCATCTCCGCACCGACATAGGCGGCGTCGCGCGGATCCTCGGCGGCGTTGGCGAGGTAGAGCACGACATCGGTCGATTCGCGCGCCGCGCGAATCGCCTGCTGGCTGCACCAGAAGGGTCGGTCGCGGTAGCGGTCCCAGATCTCGCGCAGCATCCAGCCGACCGGATTTTCGGCAGCGGTGAGGCGCTTGACCAGCCGCACCGAGTCACCGAAGCCGGGGGTGTCCCAGAGCCGCAGGACGTCGCCCTCGGCGGTCTCGATCAGCACGTGCGACTCCGAAACCTCGGTGACGTGGGGCGCATCGCGCACCTCGCCGATGTCGCGCGCGAGCAGGGTGCGCGCCAGCGTCGTCTTGCCGGCGTTGGTATGCGACAACAGGCACAGGTCGATCGCCGAATTGGCTGGGCTCATTGCTGTCGTCCCCGGTAATCGCGCGTGAAGCGCGAGGCCAGCTCGCGTTCCACGGCGGCGAGATCAGGATCCTCGAGATTGGCGAAGACCGCCGTCAAACCGCGCGTGCCGGCAAGCGCCGACCAGGCCTCGCGGCGCTGAGCCAGGCGCTCGCTGGCGCCAGGTTGCGCGCCCAGGCGCCGGCGATACGCCGATTCGTCGACCAGCACCAGCACCGGGTCAGGGGTGTACTGCTGCAGCGCGTCGATGAACGCGCCGTGGTTTTCGGTCTCGGGCGTGGCGGCGAGATTGAAGAGCGCGATCACGTCGATCATCGCCTCCGCTGGCGAGCCCCCCGCTGCCGGAGCAGCGGCAGCGAGCGCGTCCTCATCGCCAAACGCTACCGGTTCGTCGGCCTGCAGTTGGACCCTGGCGCCGTAGAGATGTTCGGCGAGGTGGTGCACACCCGCGCGCACCTGCGCGTTGGGAGTGTAGCCATAGGGCACGATCCGCACCCGGGTCGGATCTTCCGGCCAGTCGGCGAGCAAGCGCCGGAAATATGATTCGCCCAGCGGCACCGGAAAATCGCTCGCGAGGCGGCGTTCGCGCCAGCGCGCCAGCGCCGCCAGTGCCAGCCGCGGAACCACCACGACGATCGCCGCTACGGTGGCGTAGAGGTGGATCCAGCGCGCCGCGTTCTCGCCGTTGCCGGCACTCCAACGCAGCGCCGCCACCCCGGCCGCATCCGGGAAAGGCGCACTGATCAGCTTGGCGACCGGCGCCAGGAACAGCGCGAGGAGCGAATGCACTGCCGAGGCGTCGAGGAAGGTGCTCTCCCAGCCGGCGCGGTATTCGAACACCAGGCCGCGGACGTAGAGCCCGGCGATGGCGCCAAGCGCGAGCAGCGCCGCGCTCAGGTGCAGCACCCGCGCCGAACGGGCGATCAGCAGCGGCGCCGCCGCCCTGGTCCAGTCGGCAACGAAATTGGCGAAGGAGCCCGCGAGCGGGCCGCTCACGCGGCCGGCCACGACCGTGCGCAGACCCGAGAACTGGCGCGCCACCCAGCCGGGACTGCGGCTGGTGTGCCGTCCCAGGCCGCGCAGCGCTTCGCCCACCAGCACCAGGTAGACGACCAGGTTCCAGAGCAGCAGGCCGAGCAGCGGGAAAGCCAGGATGTTGATCGCATGGCGGTCGGCAACGTGCTCGGCAACGGCACCGAAGAGGAGCGCCAGCAGCGGCAACAGCACCCCGATCCAGGAGCGCCAGCGCAGCGCATTGAAACCGCGCATCGCCTTGGGAAAGCGCTCCTCGAGCTGCGTTGCCAGCAGTCGCGCACGCCGCGCCACGAAGTCCGCCGCCGCCGGCCGCCGGCCGTCTTCGGCGGCGTCCCAGCGGGTTCGTTCGCCCGCGATCCGCTGGGCCTCGCGCCGCTGGGCGGGGCCGAGCAACTTGCCCTCCGCATCGCCGGCCTCGATGGCGCGGATCAGGAATACCAGCCTGGCATCAGCCTCGTTCATCGCGCGGTCTGCAGTCCAAAGTTGGTTTTAGCGATTGCTGATCGCCAGCTTGATGCCAAATCCTACCAGTGACAACCCCGCCAGGCGCAGCACCAGGCGCCGGGCCGCCGGCGAGCGCCTGAAGCGCGCGGCCGCGGCGTTGCCGGCAGTGACCAGCATCCCCTGGTAGGCGAGACTGATGATGCTGACGTGGCCGATCAGCGCCGCCAGCGTCAGCAGCGACGAATCCGGGCTCAGGAACAGCGGGAAGAAGGCGACGAAGAACAGCACCACCTTGGGATTGGTCAGGCTGATCGCGAAGCCGCGCCGCAGGTGCGCCGCGGCCGGGCGCGCGAGTTCGGCCACCGCGCCGTCAGCCGGGCGCGGCGCGCGCATCAGCTGCAGCCCGATCCAGCAGAGGTAGGCGGCGCCGAACCACTGCAGCGCGGTGAACAGCAGCTGGTTGGCGGCCATCACCGCGGCCAGCCCCGCGACCGCCGCCAGCATGTAGCAGAGGTCGCCGAGCAGCGTGCCGGCGACCGTCGCCAGGCCGGCGCGCGCGCCACTGCGCGCGGTGGCGTCGAGGATCGCGATCGTCCCCGGTCCGGGGATCAACTGGAACACGACGATCGCGGCGACGAAGCTGGCGTAGTTCTGGATCCCGAGCATTATTACTCTCCTTGGCGCCAATTATCACCGCGATCGGCCCAGTTCCTGGTCGACCATCGAAACCGGATCCTCGATCGGCTCGAGGTGGGTGGTGGTATGGGCCTGCGGGACTGCGCTGCGCAAGTCATGCTCGATGCGCTCCGACCAGTCGTGGCCCTGCTGCACGCTCCAGTCCCCGGGCACCAGCACGTGCAGGCTGACGAAAGCCCGGCTGCCCGCCTGGCGGGTGCGCACCGCGTGGAACTCCAGGCCCTGGGCGCGATAGGTGTCGAGCACCGCCTCGATCTGCTGGCGTTGTTCCTCGGACAGGGCGGTGTCCATCAGGCCGGCGGCCGAGCGCTGCATCAGCTGCCAGCCGGTCCAGATGATGTTCGCCGCGACCGCCAAGGCAATCACCGGATCGAGCCACAGCCAGCCCGAGAACCAGACCAGCGCCACCGCGACGATCACCCCGGCCGAGGTCCAGACATCGGTCATCAGGTGCAGCGCGTCGGCTTCCAGCGTGATCGAACGGTGCTCCCGGCCAACCTCGCGCAGGATCCGCGCCGTGGTCAGGTTGATGATCGAAGCCAGCGCCGAGATCACCAGCCCGACGCCGACCGCCGCCAGCGGCTGGGGATTCATCAGACGCTCGATCGCGGCGTAGCCGATGCTGAATGCCGCCAGCACGATCAGGAAGCCCTCGAAGGCACTCGAGAAGTACTCGGCCTTGCCGTGCCCGTAGGCGTGTTCGTCGTCCGGTGGCGTGGCGGCCACGGTCAACATCCACAGCGCCATCAGCGCTCCGGCCAGGTTGACGAAGGATTCGATGGCGTCCGAGAGCAGACCGACCGAATCGGTCGTCCGCCACGCCACGCCCTTGAGCAGGATGGTCGCGACCGCGGTCGCGATCGACAGCCAGGCGTAGCGCTTCAGCGCCGGATTCTGCATGTTCCTGCGGCCCTCATGAGAGCCCCGGCGCCGGCACCTGCGCTACCGCTAGCCGATCGCGCTACCCAGCACGGCGTGCAGCAGCACGTTGCAGCCGGCCGTGACATGCTCAGGTTCGGCGGACTCGATCTCATTGTGGCTGATGCCGTCCTTGCAGGGAATGAAGATCATACCCGCCGGGGCTAGCCGCGCGACGTAGATCGCGTCGTGCCCGGCACCGGAGACTGCCGGCATGTTGCTGTAGCCGAGTTGCTCGGCGGCCTTGCGCACCGCCGCGACACATTCCGGGTGGAACGGCACCGCCGCGTAATGCGAAACTTCCTCGATCACGATCGGCATCCCGGTCTGCTGCTCGAGCTTGGCGGCATAGGCGCGCAGGTCGACATCCATCGTGTCGAGCAGTTTGGCGTCGACGTTTCTCATGTCGATCGAGAACTTCACCGTGCCCGGGATGACGTTGCGGCTGTTGGGGTGCACATGGACCATGCCGACCGTGCCCCGGCCATGGGGCTGGTAGCGCAGCGCGATTGCCACCACCTCCTGCATGATCTGCGCCGCGACCTGCATCGCGTCCTTGCGCAGGTGCATCGGCGTGGGACCGGCGTGCGCTTCCATGCCGGTCACCGTGCAGTCGTACCAGCGGATGCCGAGCACCCCTTCCACGACCCCGATGACCTTGTCGTTGTCCTCGAGCACCGGCCCCTGTTCGATGTGGGCCTCGAAATACTTGGCGACCGGATGCTGGCCCGGCACCTCGGTGCCGAGATAGCCGATGCGCTCGAGTTCTTCGCGCACCGTCGTGCCGGCCGTATCCTTGGCGTCGTAGGCAGTCTGCAGCGTGAACGCCTTGGCGAAAACCCCCGAACCCATCATCACCGGCACGAAGCGCGAACCTTCCTCGTTGGTCCAGAGCGCGACTTCGATCGGCGCGTCGGTCTCGATGCCTTGATCGTTCAAGGTCCGCACCACCTCGAGACCGGCCAGCACCCCGAAGTTGCCGTCGAACTTGCCGCCCGTGGGCTGGGTATCGACGTGGCTGCCCATCATGATCGGGGCCAAGCTGTTGTCGCGGCCGGCGCGGCGCATGAAGACGTTGCCGATCTGGTCGACCGTGATCGCCAGTCCCGCGGCCTTGCCCCAGGAAACCACCAGGTCGCGCCCCTGGCGGTCGAGATCGGTCAGGGTCAGGCGGCACACCCCGCCCTTCTTGGTCGCGCCGATCTTGGCGAGTTCCATGAGCGAATCCCACAGGCGTGGTCCGTTGATGCGCAGGGCATCGATAGGCGTGCTGGTCATTCAGGTATCCCGATAAGGTTCTGGTGGTGGAGGTAGCGCTGTCTTGTTCTGTTGGTCACTACTCGACGTCGGTCAGCCGGCGGTAGGTCTCCGGCCGCCGGTCGCGGAAGAACTGCCAGGTGTTGCGCACCGTGCGCACCATCTCCATGTCGAGCTCGTGCACGATCAGTTCGTCCTGGTCACGGCTGGCGACCTTCTCGATCTGCCCGCGCGGGTTGACGAAATAGCTCTGGCCGTAGAACTCGCCGATGTTCCACGGCGCTTCGGTGCCGACCCGGTTGATCGCGCCGATCCAGCAGCCGTTGGCCACCGCCGCTGCCGGCTGCTCGAGCTGCCAGAGGTATTCGGAAAGGCCGGCCACCGTGGCCGAAGGATTGACGATGTACTCGGCGCCGTTGAGCGCCAGAGCCCGCCAGCCTTCGGGGAAATGGCGGTCGTAGCAGATGTAGACGCCGAGCTTGCAGTAGCGGGTCTGGAACACCGGCCAGTTCGACCCGCCCGGCTTGAAGAAAAATTTCTCCCAGAAACCGGCCACCTGCGGGATGTGGGTCTTGCGGTACTTGCCGAGGTAGCTGCCGTCGGCGTCGATCACCGCCGCGGTGTTGTAGTACACGCCGCTCACGCCATCGCGTTCGTAGATCGGCACCACGATGACCATCTGGTACTTGGCCGCGTAGGTTTGCATCAACTTGACCGTGGGGCCATCGGGAATCGCTTCGGCACTTTCGTACCACTTGGAATCCTGGCTGGGGCAGAAGTAGGGCTGGGTGAATACTTCCTGGAAGCTCAGCACCTGGACGCCCTGCTTGCCCGCTTCCTCGACCAGCGGAATGTGCGCCGCGATCATCGCCTTGCGAATGGTCTCGGGATCGGCATCGGTCGATGCCTTGAGCGACATCTGTATCAGGCCGGCACGCAGTTTAGACATGGCAGCTCTCCGGTAGGGTTAGTCTGGCCTAGCGCTTGACGGCGGTCGGTCTTTGGGCCTGAGCGCGCAGATCGGCAGCAACAAAGTTGTCGCCGAAGGCGGGACGCTTGATGTAGCGCCCGGCGCCCTGCTCTGCCCGCAGGTCGCCCTGCACGAAGACCAGCTTGCCCTGGCTCACGGTGTGGCTCGGGATGCCGCGCACGGTGCGGCCCTCGAAGACGTTGAAGTCGCCCTTGCTGAACTGGGTCTTGGCTGACAAGGTCTTGGTGCCTTCCGGGTCCCACACCACCAGGTCGGCATCGGCGCCGACACTTACCGTGCCCTTGCGCGGATAGATGTTGAACAGCTTGGCGGCGTTGGCCGAGGTCACGGCCACGAATTCGCTGGGCGTCAGCCGCCCGGCATTGACGCCGCCATGCCAGACGACCGCCATGCGCTCCTCGACGCCGCCGCAGCCATTGGGAATCTTCGTGAAATCGTCGTGCCCCGCCGCCTTTTGTTCGGCGCAGAACGTGCAGTGGTCGGTCGCGGTGGTCTGCAACACTCCCGATTGCAGCGCCTGCCAGAGCGCCTCCTGATGTTCCGGAGCGCGAAATGGCGGACTCATCACATGGGCCGCCGCGGTTGCGAAATCAGGATCGCGATAGCCGCTGTCATCGACGCTCAGGTGCCCCGCGAGCGCCTCACCGTAAACCCGTTGCCCGCTCGCCCGGGCGCGGGCAATCGCCTGCACCGCCTCGATGCACGACACGTGGACTACGTAGACCGGCACATTGAGCATCTTTGCGATCACGATCGCGCGATTGGCAGCTTCGCCTTCGACCGCCGGCGGTCGTGACAACGGATGGCCTTCCGGCCCTTTGATGCCCTTGCGCAGCATCTCCTGCTGCAGCATGAACACCAGCTCGCCGTTCTCGGCGTGGACGCTGGGCATCGCGCCCAGTTCCAGGGCCCGACGGAAACTGTTCACCAGCGTTTCGTCGTCGGCCATGATGGCGTTCTTGTAGGCCATGAACAGCTTGAAACTGTTGACCCCTTCCTCGTTGACCAGCGTGCCCATGTCGCGCGCCACGCTCTCGTCCCACCAGGTCACGGCGCCGTGGAACCCATAGTCCGCGGCAGACTTTTCCGCCCAACCGCGCCAGGTCTGATACGCCTCCATCAGCGGCTGCTGCACACTGGGGATGAAGAAATCGATGATCGAGGTGGTGCCGCCGGCCAGGCCGGCGGCGGTCCCGGTGAAGAAATCGTCCATGGTCACCGTACCCATGAACGGCAATTGCATGTGCGTGTGAGGATCGACCCCGCCCGGCATGACGTACTGTCCGCCGGCATCGATCACCTCGGCGCCCGAGGGGACCTCCAGGTTCTCGCCGACCGCCACGATCCGGCCGTCGACACACAGCACGTCGGCAGCGAACTGCCGATCAGCGTTGACGACAGTCCCGCCACGCACATGAATTGCACTCATCCTCGATCTCCCGTATGCCTTATTGCCGCTTGGCAAAAATGAAATAGTACAGGCCGGCAACAGCCAGGCTGAAGAACCAGCCGAAGTCGAACAGGTGCACCAACGTTACCGGCACGCTTTCAGCCGGCAGAACTCCCGCGACCACCAGGTAACCCGGCAGGCAGGGCACCACCCCGAGCGCGAAGGCGATCAGGGCGTGGATGTTCCAGCCGTTGCTGTACTCGTACTTGCCGCCCCGGCGGAACAGGTCGTCGACCACCAGTTTGCCCTTGCGCACCAGGTAGTAGTCGACCAGCAGGATGCCGGCGATCGCGCCCAGCAGGGTGCCGTAGCCGCCGAGCCAGGTGAACAGGTAATTGCCCGAAGTGGCGAGCAGTTTCCAGGGCATGAACAGCAGGCCGATCACCGCGGCGATGATGCCGCCGCCCCGGAAGCTGATCTTGCCCGGTGCCAGTTGCGAGAAGTCGTACGACGGCGAAACCAGGTTGGCGGCGACGTTGGTGGTGAGGTTCGCCAGCAGGATCACCAGCAGGCCGACTGCCGAGGCGAAGGTGCCCATCTGGGTCAGCAACCCGTCGGGGAACAGTTGCGCCTTGCCGTAGAGGATCTGCGAGACCGAGAAACCGTTCAGGCCGACCATCGAGAACAGCACCATCGGTATCGGCAGGCCGATCGCCTGGCCGACTATCTGGTCCTTCTGGCTGCGCGCGAAGCGGGTGAAGTCAGGAATGTTCAGTGCCAGCGTGGCCCAGAAACCGACCAGGCCAGTCAGTGCCGCCCAGGTCTTCGGTCCACCTTCGACCACTTTCGCTGGCAGGTCGAGGATTTGCGACGGCGAGACCTTCATGAACGCCCAGACCACCAGCGCAAACGCGGCCACGATCATCAGTGGCGCGGCAATCTTTTCGAGGATCCGGATCGATTCCAGGCCTTTCCAGATGAAATACAGGTGGACCACCCAGAACGCCATGAAGCAGACGAACTGCGAGGTGCTGATGACCTCTCCCGGTCCCGGACCCGCGAGGGGGAAGCCGATCACGTTGATGAAGCCATGCAGGGCGAGCGCCCCGAAGTAGGTGTTGATCGAGAACCAGCCGCAAGCCACCAGGCCGCGCAGCACTGCCGGCAGGTTGGCGCCGATGACGCCGAACGAGGCCCGGGCCAGAATCGGGAACGGGATGCCGTAGGTGGTTCCGGAACGGCCGATCAGGACCATCGGGACGAGCACGATACAGTTCGCGAGGAACACCAGCCAGAGAGCCATCTGCCAGGTGAATCCCTGGTCGAGCATGCTGCTCGCCATCGTATAGGTCGGAACGCAGACCACCATCCCGATCCACAGCGCGGTGTAGTCATCCCAGCGCCAATGCCGCTGTTCCGCTGTCGTCGGAGCCAGGTCGTCATTGATCAATGTACGAGCGCTCGCTACGCGTGCATCCAAAGTTCCATTGCCCATCTCGTCCCCCACTGGTTATTGAAATGATGCTGTTTACGGTTACAAGGTCTGGTTGTTGCCCTGTTCAACTTCGGTAATAGCTGACTACGGTTGCTCGGCTGCCGCCTGCTCGGCGATCTGCCGCATCGGGTTGTTCGGGTGTGTCGTCCAGTTGGCGTATTCTGCCGAAACCACTGTGCCGGTGCGCAGGTCTTTTTCCCCCGGACTCATGGTGCGCATCGTGATGCACTCTGACACCGGACAGATCGATACGCAAAGATTGCAGCCGACGCAGTGCTCCTCGAGAATCTCGAAGTGCCGCCGGCCGTCCTTCGAACTGGTGATCGCCTGGTGCGAGGTGTCTTCGCAAACCACGTGGCAGCGGCCGCACTGGATGCACGAGCTCTGGTCGATGACCGCCTTTTCGATGTGATTGAGGTTCAGGTTGCGCCAGTCCGACACGCTCGGCACCGCCCGCCCGACCAGTTCGGCCACCGACCCGTAGCCGTGGTCATCCATGAAGTTGGAAAGCCCGTCGCAGAGGTTCTCGACGATCTTGAAGCCGTAGACCATTGCCGCGGTGCAGACCTGGACGTTGCCCGCGCCCAGCGCGATGAACTCGGCAGCGTCGCGCCAGGTGGTGATTCCGCCGATGCCCGAGATCGGCAGCCCCGCAGTCGCCGGATCGCGGGCGATCTCGGCGACCATGTTGAGCGCGATCGGCTTGACCGCCTCGCCGCAATAGCCGCCGTGCGAGCCCTGGTCACCGATGCTCGGGCGCATGACCATGGTCTCGAGGTTGACTCCCATGATCGAGTTGATGGTGTTGATCAGCGAAACCGCGTCGGCGCCGCCACTCCTGGCGGCGCGGGCCGGGAAGCGCACGTCGGTGATGTTGGGCGTGAGCTTGACGATCACCGGCAGCCGCGAGTGCTGCTTGCACCAGCGCGTCACCATCTCGATGTACTCCGGCACCTGCCCGACGGCTGCGCCCATGCCGCGCTCGCTCATGCCGTGCGGGCAGCCGAAATTGAGCTCGACGCCGTCGCAGCCGGTGTCCTCGACCATGTGCAGGATCCGCTTCCACGACTCCTCGTTGCAAGGCACCATCAGCGACACCACCAGCGCCCGATCGGGCCAGGCGCGCTTGACCCGGCGAATTTCCTCGAGGTTGGTCGCCAGCGGCCGATCGGAGATCAGCTCGATGTTGTTGAAGCCGATCACCTTGCGATCGTTCGACAGGAGCGCGCTGTAGCGCGGCCCGTTGACGTTGACCACCGGGTCGCCCTCGCCGAGCGTCTTCCAGACCACTCCGCCCCAGCCCGCCTCGAATGCGCGCACGACGTTGTATTCCTTGTCGGTCGGCGGCGCCGACGCCAGCCAGAACGGATTGGGGCTCTTGATTCCCAGGAAATCGCAACTCAGGTCAGCCATGCATCCACTCCAGAGTGCTTGTCAGCTTGTTGTCGGTAGTTCGGGGCCGCAACATCGGGCCGCTCAGGCCTTGAGCGTGGCGTCGATCGAAGCCGCCGCCAGTTTGCCGTGCTCGACCGCCTCCACCGTGAGGTCGAGCCCGCCGAAACGGCAATCACCGCCGGCCCAGATCCCGGGGTGGCTGGTCCGGCCGTTCTCGTCGGTGACGATCCGGCCCGAGCGCAGTTCGATACGATCCTCGAGACCGCCCGAATTCAATGACTGCCCGATGGCCTTGAGCACCATGTCGGCCGCGAGCACGAAGGAGTCGCTGCCGCTCACCAGCTTGCCCGACGCCATGCTGGTGCGGGCGAAGCGCATCCCGGTGACCCGGCCGTTATCGCCCAGCACCTCGATGGGGGTCGCCCACTCGCGGATCAGCACCCCGTTCAACTTCGCCCAGTCGCGTTCGTGGCCCGAAGCGGGCATGTCGTCAAGCCCGCGGCGATAGACGATGGTCACTTCCTCGGCGCCCAGTTTGCGTGCCTGCACCGCGGCGTCGACCGCCGTCATGCCGCCGCCGATCACCAGCACCTTGCGTCCGACCGGGATCGTGCCCAGATCGGCAGCCTGGCGCAGGTCGGCGATGAAATCCACCGCCGCGCCCAGCCCTGCCAAATCGGGTTCCGGAATGCCGAGCGCCTTGACCGCGCCCAGGCCGAGACCGAGAAACACCGCGTCGTAGTCCCGGACCAGGTCCTCGAGGCTGAGGTCGCGGCCCAGCCGCGTCGAGTTGCGCACCTCGATCCCGCCGACCGACAGCAGCCAGGCGACTTCCTGCTGGGCAAAGTCGCCCGTGGTCTTGTACGCGGCCAGGCCGTACTCATTGAGCCCGCCGAGTTTGGGGCGGGCGTCAAGGAGCGTCACGTCGTGGCCGGCGAGCGCCAGGCGTTGGGCACACACCAGGCCCGCCGGGCCGGCGCCAACCACCGCGATCTTGCGGCCGCTGGGGTCGGCGCGGGCAAACAGCGGCGCTCCTGCGGCGGCGAAAAACTCGTCGGTGGCAAAACGCTGCAGTTCACCGATGGCAACCGGCTTGGTTTCTCCGCCGTTGCGCACGCACGCCTGCTCGCAGAGCACCTCGGTCGGGCAGACCCGCGCGCACATCCCGCCCAGCGGATTGGCCGACAGGATGGTGGCGGCGGCGCCGCGCAGGTTGCCGTCGGCGATCCGCCCGATGAAGGTCGGCACGTCGATGCCGGTAGGACAGGCCGTCGTGCAGGGAGCGTCGTGGCAGTAGTAGCAGCGCTCGGCTTCGAGTTGCGCCCGGCGCGCGTCGAGTGGCCCGTGGGCCTCACAGAAATTGCTGCCGTACTGCTCCGGCGCGAGCTGGGCACGGGCATCGTCAGGCACTGGGACCGACCACTGCATTCGCATCTCCCTTGCCGGGCCGCTGGACCCGGACTGATCCTATTCCTTTGTCCGGCCAGATTCCGGTTGCCAACCCGGCGATTAGGCACGGCTCTTACCATTTGGTCAATAAGGGTATTCCGACAAATTAAGTGGCGCCCAAAAACTGTCGGCCGGTGCAGAATCGGGGCCAAATGGTCCAGCCTCCCGAGCCCTTGCACACCCCCGCGACCGCGCCCAAGGCACCGGCCCGCCTGCGGGTCGAAGGTGACATCCTGGAGGCCGCCAAGCGCCTCTTTGCCCAGCACGGCTACGGCGGGGTGTCGCTGGACACCATCGCCAGCGAGGCCGGCATTTCCAAGCAGGGGCTGCTCTATTACTTTCCCAAGAAGGTGGTGCTCTACCGGGCGGTGCTGCAGAACGTGCTCGACGTCTGGCTGGAGTACATGGACGTGCTCGGCCACCATGACGACGATCCCGAGACCGCGCTACGGACCTACATCGCCGGCAAGCTGCGCTTCTCGCGCGAGCACCCGCAGGGCTCGCGGGTCTTCGCCAGCGAGGTAATCGCCGGCGCCCCCCATTTCGCCGACGAGATCGAGCGCCGGGTGGTGCCGGCACTGCACGCCGATGAGCAGGTCTACCGGCGCTGGGTCGAGCGCGGCTTGTGCCGGCCCATGGATACCCGCCACCTGATGGTGGTGCTGTGGGCCGCCACCCAGGCCTACGCCGACTTTGCCAGCCAGATCTGCCTGATCCTCGGCAAGCCGGAACTCGAGCAGCAGGATTTCGACGATGCCGAAAAGGTCATCGTCGAATTGGTCCTGCGCTCGGTACTGACAGCGCCCGGCGACTAGGCCACGAGCGCCTGCTGCGGCGGCAAGTACTGGTAGCCGAGGTCCCTGGCCACTGCCTCGCACGTCACCTGCCCGTCGTGGACGTTCAGGCCGGCCAGCAGGTTGGCGTCGTCGCTGCATGCCGTGCGCCAGCCCTTGTCGGCCAGCGCGATCGCGAACGGCAGCGTGGCGTTGTTGAGGGCGAAGGTCGAGGTCCGGGCAACGGCGCCGGGCATATTGGCGACGCAATAGTGGACCACGCCATCGACAATGTAGGTCGGGTCGGCGTGGGTCGTCGCCCGTGAGGTTTCGAAACATCCCCCCTGGTCGATCGCGACGTCGACGATGACGCTGCCGGGCTGCATCAGGGCGAGATGTTCGCGACGGATCAGCTTGGGCGCCGCGGCGCCCGGCACCAGCACCGCGCCGACCACCAGGTCGGCGGCAAGAGCCTGTTCCTCGGTGGCCTCGCTGGTGGCGTAGAGGGTCTTGAGCCGCGGGCCGAAGACGTCATCGAGGTAGGCGAGCCGCTTGGACGACTTGTCGAGGATCGTGACGTCCGCGCCCAGGCCCATCGCCATGCGGGCGGCGTTCAGTCCGACCACGCCACCGCCGAGCACCACCACCTTGCCCGGCAACACGCCCGGCACGCCGCCGAGCAGCACGCCCCGGCCGCCGTTGGCCTTTTGCAGCGCGACCGCGCCAACCTGGACCGCCATCCGGCCGGCCACTTCGCTCATCGGCGCCAGCAGCGGCAGGCCGCCAAAGCGGTCGGTGATCGTCTCGTAGGCAATCGCGGTGCAGCCCGAATCGATCAGCCCGCGGGTCTGTTCCGGATCCGGCGCCAGATGGAGGTAGGTGAACAGCAGCTGGCCCTTGCGCAACTGGGCGTACTCGCCCGGCTGCGGCTCCTTGACCTTGATGACCATATCAGCCGTCGCGAAGATCTCGCTGGCAGTCTTGGCGATCGTCGCCCCGGCCCGCACATAGTCTTCGTCGCTGCATGAAATGCCCATTCCGGCTTCGGTTTCCACCATCACCTCGTGACCATGGTGAACCAGTTCCCGCACCGAGCCAGGAGTCAGTCCGACCCGAAACTCGTTGTTCTTGATTTCCTTAGGAACGCCAATCTTCATCTTGCAACCCCACACTTTTCAGGTTGGGCGGCGGACCGATTTCCGCCGCGTCTTGGATTCTTCAAATTTCTCGATCGAACTCATCGATTGGTCGGGAAACTGAACACCGCGCCTTCGCGAACTCCCGCCGAAGGCCAGCGCTGGGTGATGGTCTTGCGCCGGGTATAGAAGCGCATCCCGTCCGGGCCATAGATCGACAGATCGCCGAACAGCGAGCGCTTCCAGCCGCCGAACGAGTGGTAGGCCACCGGCACCGGCAGCGGAACGTTGACGCCGACCATGCCGACATTGATGTGGTCGCTGAAGTAGCGCGCCGCTTCACCGTCGCGGGTGAAGATGCAGGTGCCATTGCCATACTCGTGCTGGTCGATCAGGGCCATGCCTTCGTCGAGCGTCTTGACGCGGACCACTCCGAGTACCGGGCCGAAGATTTCGTCGCGGTAGATTTCCATCCCCGGCTTGACGTTGTCGAACAGGCACGGCCCGAGGTAGAAACCGCCCTGGTGATTGCTGACGCTGATGCCGCGGCCGTCGACCACCAGGTCGGCGCCCTGCTTCACGCCCGACTCTACGTAGCCGATCACCTTCTTCAGATGCGCCCCGGTGATCAGCGGACCCATGTCGCAACCGGCCTTGGTGCCGGGCCCGACCTTGATCTTCGCAATTTCCACCTTGAGGCCGGCGACGATCGCATCGGCGGTTTCATCGCCGACCGCGACCACCAGCGGGATCGCCATGCAGCGTTCGCCGCACGACCCGTAGGCCGCGCCCATCAGCGCCTGCACCGCATTGGCGATGTCGGCATCGGGCATCACGATGGCGTGGTTCTTGGCGCCGCCCAGCGCCTGCACCCGCTTGCCGTTACTGGTGCCGGTGGCGTAGATGTATTCGGCGATCGGGGTCGAGCCGACGAAGCTGACCGCCTGCACCCGCGCATCGGTGAGCAGCGTGTCGACCGCTTCCTTGTCGCCGTTGACCACATTGAGCACGCCCTCGGGCAGACCCGCCTGCTGGGCCAGCTGGGCGATCAACATTACCGATGAGGGATCGCGCTCGGAGGGCTTGAGCACGAAGGTGTTGCCGCAGACCACCGCCATCGGCCACATCCACAGCGGCACCATGGCCGGGAAATTGAACGGCGTGATGCCGGCGCAGACCCCGAGGGGCTGGAACTCGCTCCAGGAGTCGATGCCGGGGCCGACGTTGCGGCTGTGCTCGCCCTTGAGCAGTTCCGGCGCGTAGCAGGCGTATTCGACGTTCTCGATGCCGCGCTGCAACTCGCCGAGCGAGTCGGACAGCACCTTGCCGTGCTCGAGCGTGATCAGTTCGCAGATCTGCTCGGCGTTGTGCTCGAGCAGCTCCTTGAACTTCATCATGATGCGTGCGCGCTTGGCCGGTGGCGTGGCGCGCCAGGCGGGATAGGCCGCGGCTGCGGCCGCAATCGCCAGCTCGACGGTCGCCTTGGAGGCCAGTTCGACGCGCCGATCGGCGCCGCCGGTTGCCGGATTGAAGACCTCCTGCGTGCGTCCGCCAGTGAGTTGTTGCTCTCCGCCAATCAGTTGGCCGATGGTGGTGGCGGCGGTGTCAGGCGAGTTCATTGATGGATTCCCCTAGTGCGTTGATCAGCAGGTCGATTTCGGCTTCGGTGGCGATAAATGGCGGCGCCAGCTGGATGGTGTCGCCGCCGTAGCGAACGTAGAAGCCCTTCTCCCAGCATTTCATCGCGATCTGGTACGGGCGCAGCGCCGGCTCGCCGGGATACGAAGCGATCGTCAGTCCGGCGGCGAGGCCGAAGTTGCGAATGTCGGTGACGTACTTGCTGCCCTTGAGCGAATGCACCGCCTTCTGGAACTTGGGTGCCATCGCCCTGACCCGCTCGACCGCGGATTCCTTGACCAGCAGGTCCAAGGCCGCGACCCCGGCCGCGCAGGCCACCGGATGGGCCGAGTAGGTGTAACCGTGCGGGAACTCGACCAGGTACTCCGGGCCACCGGCCGCCATGAAGGTCTGGTAGATCTCCTTGGTGGCGATGACCGCGCCGATCGGCTGCGAACCGTTTGAAACCTGCTTGGCGACGTTCATTATGTCCGGCACCACGCCGAACGCCTCCGCGCCGGTGTTGTAGCCGGTGCGGCCGAAGCCGGTGATGACTTCGTCGAAGATCAGCAGGATGTTGTTGGCGGTGCAGATCTCGCGCAGGCGCTGGAGGTAGCCCTTGGGCGGAACCAGCACCCCGGCCGAACCGGCGAACGGCTCGACGATCACCGCGGCGATGTTCGACGCGTCGTGCAGTGCGATCAGGTTGAGCAGCTCGTCGGCGAGCTCGGCGCCGGTCGCGGACATGCCCTTGGTGAATGGCGCCGTGGCGCGCAAGGTATGCGGCATGTGATCGGCCGAAACGCCCTGCCCGAACAGCTTGCGGTTGCCGACGATGCCGCCCACCGAGATACCGCCGAAGTTGACCCCGTGGTAACCCTTCTCACGGCCGATCAGGATGGTCTTGGAGCCGTGCCCTTTGGTCCGCCAGTAGGCGCGCGCCATCTTGAGCGCGGTGTCGGCGGCCTCGGAGCCCGACGAGGTGAAGAAGACGTAGTCGAGCCCGGCTGGCGTCAACTCCTTGATCCGGTTCGCCAGTTCGAAGGAGAGCCGGTGTCCGAACTGGAAGCCGGGCGAATAGTCCAGGCTCGCGGCCTGCTTGCCGATCGCCTCGGCGATTTCCTTGCGTCCGTGGCCCAGCCCGCAGCACCACAGCCCCGAGAGACCGTCGAAGATCTTCCGGCCTTCGATGTCGCTGTAGTAGCAGCCCTGGGCGCCGGCGATCATCCGCGGGTTCTTCTTGAACTCGCGATTGGCCGTGAACGGCATCCAGTGGGCTTCCAGAAAGGCGGCCTCCGCGCTGGCCGACTGGGCTGCCTTCGGCTTGACTACCTTGAGCTTGGTTACTTTCGACTTCGCTGTCTGCGATTGCGCTGCCTGCGACTGCTCTGCCCGTTCCTTCGCCATGATGTTCTCCTGAACTGTGCGTTGTCCTGGCGGCTTGCCGGCGCGAGCGTTGCCCGCACGGCGGCTGACCGGATGCTCGCAGTTTGACCCGAGAACGGCCTTTTGGATATAGACAGTTGCCTAAAAGTCGCCGCAACTGTCTATATTCTTGGAGGGTGACAGTCGGTCCTGTAAGGCGGCCGGCGAGTCCCCATCGACATTTACTGGCGAGCGGCACGTCCCGACGGCGCCGGAGCTGGCGCGACAGCAGCTGCAACTGTATATATGCTTACGAATATTGACGATGCCACCGAGACTAGCGCGCACGATGATTACCGTAGACCACGACAGCAACACTCCCCTGGTCGCCCAGATCCACAGTTCCCTGCTCGCCATGATCGAGAACGGTCGGCTGCGCCCCGGAACCAGGCTGCCGTCGATCCGCGAGATGGCGCGGCTGTGCAAGGTCAGCCTGCTGACCGTGACCAACGCCTACAACCGCCTGGTGGCCGAGGGCCTGCTCGAGGCGCGGCGCGCCAGCGGCTTCTTTGTGCCGGCGCGTTCCGGACGCAAGTCGCCGGCGCGCGGCCCAGCCATCACCGACGCCTCGATCGACTCGGGCTGGCTGCTGCACCGGGTATTCCAGGAAAATTCGACCCTGTTGCCGGTGGGCTGCGGCTGGCTGCCCGGCGAGGCGCTGTTTGCCGACGGGATCAAGCACGCGCTGGGCTCGGTCGCACGCAAGGCCGGAGCGGCCTTTTCGAGCTACGGCAATCCCCATGGCTACCTGCCGTTGCGCAAGCAGATCCTGGCTCTGCTCGGCGGTCACGGCATCGACGCCGACGAGCACCAGATCATCCTCACCCACGGCGCCAGCCAGGCGCTCGACCTGGTGGCGCGCAGCCTGCTCTCGGCCGGCGATACCGTGCTGGTCGACGACCCCGGCTACGGCAATATCTTCCCGTCGCTGCAGGGCCTCGGGCTGCAACTGGTGGGGGTGCCGCGCACCCAGGACGGGCCCGACGTCGACGCGCTCGAAGCGCTGATCCCCAGGCACCGGCCCAAGGCCTTCATCACCACCACCACGCTCCAGAACCCCACCGGCACCACCTCGACCCCGGCGGTCAGCTACCGCATACTGCGGCTCGCCGAGCAGCACGACTTCTACATCGTCGAGGACGAGATCTTCGCCGACCTGCAGGTCAAGCCGACCCAGACCATGGCCTCGCTCGACCAGTTGCGCCGGGTGATCTACGTGTCCAGTTTTTCAAAGACCATCTCCCCGAGCCTGCGGGTCGGCTTCCTCGCCTGCCCGCAAGAGCTGGCGGAGCGGATCGTGCGCCTCAAGATGGCCTCCTCGCTCACCACCTCGGAGACCCTCGAGCAGGTGGTGCACGCGATCCTGGTGGAAGGTCATCATCGCGGCCACCTGACGCGGCTGCGCGAGCGCCTGGCGCTTGCCCAGGACAACGTCTGCGACCGGCTCGAAGCGACCGGCCTGCGGATCTTTCATCGCCCCGCCGGGGGAATGTTCGTATGGGCCGGGTTCGAGCAGCCGCTGGACCCCAAGGCGGTCGCGCAGCAGGCGACCAGCGAAGGAATCATCCTCGCGCCGGGCTACCTGTTCCGCCCGGATCACGCCCCGACGCCCTGGTTCCGCTTCAATGTCGCGTATGCTCACCACGACAGTCTCTACCGCTTTCTCGACCGGGTCGCCCGCGACCTGAAATGACGCCATGAAACCAGCAGACACCAGCAAGCTCGACAAGATCGTTGCCGACGCGCGGCGCGCGGCCGATACCCGCGGCCAGGGCTACCGCGAGCGCGCCCTAAAGATCTACCCGTGGATCTGCGGGCGCTGCACGCGCGAGTTCACCGCTACCAACATCCGTGAACTGACGGTGCATCACCGCGACCACAACCACGACAACAACCCGAGCGACGGCAGCAACTGGGAGTTGTTGTGCCTCTATTGCCACGACAACGAACACCAGCGTCAGACTGAGGCCCAGGCGGGCGGCAGCACCATGACCGCGCAGGGGCCGTCGGCTACTCACTCGCCCTTCTCCGACCTCAAGTCGCTGCTGGGCGGAAAGAAGTAGGAGCGCTGCTCCTACGCGCGCTGCGGCTACGAGCGCTGCGCCTGCCGCGCCGCGCCTGCCGGCGCGCTGGTCAACTCGCCACGGGCCGGCTCACTTGCGCTTCGCGATTCCAGTCGCGATCGCCTGCCCGAGCAGTTCCAGGCCAAGGTCGATCTCGGCGTCGCTGACCGTCAGCGGCGGCGCGATCCGGAACACCCCGCCCATCGCCGGCAGCTTGACGATGTTCATGCTCAGCCCGAGCTTCATGCATTCCTGGGTGATCGCTTCGCCGAGCGCGAAGGCAGGCTGCTTGGTCTGGCGGTCCTCGACCACTTCCAGCCCGAGCAGCAGGCCGCGGCCACGGACGTCACCGATGCATTCGTAGCGCGCTTGCAGTTCGCGCAGTCCGGCCATCAGGCGGGCGCCGGCGACGCTGGCGCGTTCGACCAGGCCATCACGCTCGACCACCTCGAGCACCTTCAGGCCAACCGCTGCCGGCAGCGGATCCGAAACGTGGGTGGTGTAGAAAAGATAGCCCAGTTCGTGGGCCCGCTCCTCGATCGCGGCGGTGGTCACCATTGCGGCCAGCGGCAGCCCCGCGCCGAGCGTCTTGGAGAGCGTCATGATGTCGGGGGCGACGCCGTCGCGCTGGCACGCGAACATCGTGCCGGTGCGCCCGACGCCGGTCTGCGCCTCGTCGAGGATCAGCAGCATGCCGCGCTCCTCGCACTTGCTCTTGAGTGCCGCCAGGTAGCCCAGCGGTAACTCGATTATCCCGCCGCTCGATAGGATCGGCTCGGCGATGAAGGCTGCCAGGGCGCCGGTCGACTGCCGGTCGATCTGCTCGAAGCCGTCATCGAGTTCGGCCTGCCAGTCGAGCTGCCCGTCACGGCTGAAACGCGGCCGGTAGGCATTGGGCGCCGGAATCGCGAACGAGCCCGGAGCCGCCGGCCCATAGCCCCGGCGCCCGGCGCTGTAGGTGGCCGACGCCGCGGCGTTGGTCATGCCGTGCCAGGACTGGGTGAAGCCCACCACCTCGTGACCGCCGGTGACCAGCTTGGCCATGCGCAGTGCCGCTTCGTTGGACTCGGCGCCGGTAGTCAAGAGCAGGCAGCGCTCAAGCGCGCCTGGCGCCAGAGCAGCCAGCCGGGTGGCGAGATCGACCACCGGGCGCGAGAGCATGCCGCTGAAGAGGTGATCGAGCTCACGCACCGAAGCGCTGACCACGGCGGCGATCTCCGGATGGCAGTGGCCCAGCACCGCGCTCATCTGCCCGGAGGTGAAGTCGAGGATCGCGCGGCCGTCGGCGTCGTAGACGAAGCTGCCCTGCGCGCGCTCGATGATCAGCGGCTCGAAGGTGCCGCCATAGCGCACCAGGTGCTGGCCGGCGCGACGCCAGAAATCGGGATCGGAATTTTTCGACATGAGCCTGCCTTGGATGGAGCGCGCCCCGCGCGAATGGCGCTATCTTACGCATTCCGCCTGCGTCATTCGACCTCTGGCGAACAGAACTGCTAGGATCGGGCGGCACCGCGCCCGAGATCCCATGTTCAGCTATCGCCACGCCTTCCATGCCGGCAATCACGCCGACGTCCTCAAGCACCTCGTTGTGGTGCAGCTGCTGCGTCACCTCGCACTCAAGGATGCCCCGCTCTGGGTGATCGACACCCATGCCGGGGCGGGCCTCTACCAGCTCGACAGCGAGTGGGCCAACAAGCGCAGCGAATATGTCGACGGGATCGCTCGACTGTGGTCTTTGACCGACGTGCCGGCACCGGTTGGCGACTACCTCGCGGCCGTTCGCTCGCTCAATCCCGACGGACAACTGCGCCACTACCCGGGCTCGCCGTTCATCGCGTTGCAGCACCTGCGCGAGCGTGACCGCCTCAACCTGTCGGAACTCCACAGTAGCGAGAGCCAGGTGCTGGCGCAGAACATTGCAGCCGCCGGGCGCCAAGCCCGGCGACGCACCAGGGTCGATGCCGCCGATGGCTTCACGCGCTTGCGCGCGCTGCTGCCGCCGCTGCCGCGGCGCGCCCTGATCCTGATCGACCCCTCCTACGAGGACAAGGATGACTACCAGCTGGTGGTCGCGGCGCTCAGCGACGCGCTGGGCAGATTTGCCACCGGCTGCTATGCGATCTGGTATCCGCAGGTGCAGCGGCGTGAACCGCAGGAGATGATCAGCAAGCTGATCGCTATCCCCGGCTTGCGCTGGCTGCACGCCAGCTTGACGGTGCGCAGCCCGTCGCCCGACGGACTGGGCCTGCACGGCAGCGGGATGTTCGTGGTCAACCCGCCGTGGACCCTGCCGGCGGCGCTGGAAATCTGCCTGCCGTGGCTGGCCCAAGTCCTGCGCCAGGACGACGGCGCCGGCTGGACGCTGGACAGCGGCGGACTCTAACGGCGCTCAGAAGCCGAGTCGCGAGCCGGCTCCCATCAGGGTAGCCGCACCGAGGAGCGCGAAGATCGCAGCGGCGATCGAGTGCACCAGCCTCATCGGGATCCTCGTCGCGAGCTTCTCGCCGACCAACACCGCCGGCACATCGGCGATCAGCATCCCGATGGTGGTGCCGATCACGACCAGCACCGGCGTGGCGTAGTGCGCCGCCATTGCCACCGTGGCGATCTGAGTCTTGTCGCCCATCTCGGCCAGGAAGAAGGTGATGAGCGTCGCGCCAAACACCCCGAAACGCCTGGCGACCCTGGTCTCATCCTCTTCGATCTCATCGGGGATCAGCGTCCAGATTGCCATGGCGATGAACGACAGGCCGAGAACCCAGCGCAGGACTTCCGGACTGACGGTGGCCGTGATCCAGGCTCCCAAAGCGCCCGCCAGGCCGTGGTTGGCGAGCGTCGCCAGGAGGATTCCGAGGATGATCGGCAGCGGCTTCCTGAAGCGGGCAGCGAGAATGAATGCCAGCAGCTGGGTCTTGTCGCCAATTTCAGCGAGGGCGACTACCCCGGTCGGGACGAGCAGCGATTCGAGGTTCACGTCGGAGCTACGAGCAGATTCGGTTTCTGCCCTGGGCCTTGGCCTCGTAGAGCTTCTCGTCGGCGCGCCCAAAAAGCGCGTCCAGGCTCTCTCCGGGGGCGCGATAGGCGACTCCGCCGCTGACGGTGATCAACATGCGGCCCAGCTTGCTGTCGAACCCGCTCTGCTCGATGCGGCTGCAGATCCTCTCGGCCAGCGCCACCGCCACCGCCTGATCAGGGCAACGGACAAAGATCGCGATCTCTTCGCCGCCGAAGCGCACCGCCAGGTCATCGGGCCGGATGGCATTGCTGACTATGGTGCCGACCTTCTTCAGCACCTCATCCCCGGCGAGGTGGCCATAGGTGTCGTTGATGTGCTTGAAGTTATCGAGATCGAGCATCACCAGGCCGATGCCGGCGCTCTGATCGCGGTCATGAGAGTGGATGGCCGCAACCCCCCAATCGTCCATGTAGAGCCGGCTATGGAGGCCGGTAAGCGGGTCGCGAATCGCCGCCTCGAACAGTCTGGTGCCGTATGCTCCGCGCTGATAGATGATGATCGCAACGACAAACACCAGCAACGCGGCCAGCGAAAACATCCCGGTGAACTGCGCCACTTGCGCGCCATAGCTCGACGCCGCAACGTGCAGATAAATCTTCAGGTCGAGTTCTGGCAGGTAGTACTCTTTCTCGAGAAAGCCCTGGCCCGGGATTTCATCATATTCGACCCGCAGTATCCGCTCGCCGAGCTTCTCGACGACCTCCCGCCTCACCGGTTTGATCTCGGAACCATACTGGCGCGTTGACTCGATCCCCACCTGGTCAGTCGGCGCCAGGGGCCGCATCGATCTGAACATCAATTCGGCGATCGGCGACAACACGACTACCCCGTGACTGTCGGCAACCAGCAGCAGTTCCTGGGCGCGATGCCACAGTTGCTCGGCCATTTTCTGAACCGCGGCGAGCGAGATCTTCACCACCACGACGCCGCGCACCGCCCCATCGATCATCACCGGCCGCGACAGGTAGTAATCAACCCTGTGACTGGTGATTCCCTCGGCGATATAACGCCCGGTCTGGCCGGCGATGGCCTGCTGAAAATAGGGCCGAATCGAATAGTTCTTGCCGATGAACGAATCGGGATCACGCCAGTTGCTCGCGGCCAGCGTATTGCCGGCGGTATCCATCAGGTAGATCAC
>JAGXFG010000126.1 GCA_024637395.1 Burkholderiaceae bacterium
CTCTCGACCACGGTGCCGGTGCAGCTGGCAATCCCGTTAATCGGCTGGCGCGGGGTTTTCTGGATCGCCGCCGCCCTGTTGCTCGTTGCCAGCGCCGCCATCTGGACCCTGCTGCCGCGCGGCGAACGAGCCGGCCAGGCCGATCCCGGCGGCGGCGCGCTGTGGCGCGGCTACCGCGAGGTATTCGCCAACCGCTACCTCTGGCGCTTCGCGGTGGTGGGGATCGTGATCCACGCCAGCTTCATCTCGCTGCAAAGCCTCTGGGCCGGACCCTGGTTCGTGACCGTGCTCGGGATGTCGCCGGTGCAGTCCGCGGAGACACTGTTCGCTTTCAACCTGGTGCTGCTCGCCGGTTACCTCGGATTGAGCTGGGTCGCGCCGCGCCTCGAGCGCAACGGCTGGTCGGTGCTGCAGGTGGTTTCGATCGGCACCGGGCTGGTGCTGGCAGTCCAGGTCGGGATCGGCGTCTCGGGCGGCGCGATCGCAGTCGCGCTGTGGATGGCGCTGGCGCTGCTCGTCACCAACTTCACGCTGATCCAGACCCACGTCAGTCTCAGCTTTCCCGAGCACCTCACCGGCAGGGCGTTTACCACCTACAACCTGCTGATCTTCCTCGGCATCTTCATGTCGCAGTCGGTTTTCGGCTTGATTGTCGACACTGTGCGGGTATTCGTGGCCAGTGACGCCATCGCGTTCCGGGGGGCGTGGCTGATCTGGGTCGTGGTCGAGCTCGCCGCATTCTCCGTGCTGCTGTTCTGGCGGGTAGCGCCACCAGGGAAACTGGCGAGCTAGCCCTCCCGGTACACAACCGCCTGCTCGGTCGGTAGGCTGCACATAACCCATGTCACGCACTTTCCTTTACTTCGCCTACGGCTCAAATCTACTGTCTGCGAGATTGAGGGAGCGCACGCCTTCAGCGAGCCCGGTGGGTGTCGCCAGGTTGCTGCAATACGAGCTGCGCTGGCACAAGGCGGGCAAGGACGGGTCCGGAAAGTGCGATGTCGTTCATGTGCCCGGCTCCGCTGGTCATGTACAAGGCGTTGTCTACCAAATCGCGCTTCAGGAAAAATCCGCACTTGATGCGGCAGAGGCACTTGGCGTCGGCTATGCCGAGAGGGAAATTGAAGTTCACCTGGTCGATAAATCGGTCCGATCCTGGGCCTATATGGCGCTCCAGGTCGATCCGTCGGTAGTCCCCTTCGATTGGTACAAAGCACTCGTTGTTGCTGGCGCGAAGGAGCATGGAATCGAATCCAACTATGTCCGCGCCCTGGAGTCGGTGACGGCAAAGTCCGATCCCGATCCATCGCGAGCCGAACACCATCTCAGACTGCTGGGTGCGGCCTGACTCAAGCGGCAGGCTGCACGCTAATCAACGGATCAAGCGGCCATTGGATGTCGCGCATTATCATAAGACTCGTGAATCTTCGCCAAGTCATCACCATGCTTCTTTCACTGGGGGTCGCGAGCGCAACTCGCTACGCCGACGGGATCCACGCCCGAAGCAGGCAAGGCACTGTCTATCGAGAACGCAAGCTCTTCCGTGATCACGCCAGCGTGCAGCCGTTCACCCGTGCTATGTATGGCATCGAGCTCCCCACTGTCTGACTCTTTTCTTTAGACGTCCCTTTAACGATCGGAGAATATCGAGTGATCAGAGTATGCATCGCAGGCGCGACCGGGTGGGCTGGGTCCGAGCTTGCCCGCGCGGTTGGCAGCCAACCCGATTTGGCTCTGGTGTCGGCTGTGTCACGGACACACGCCGGTCGGACCCTTGGCGAAGCCCTGAACGAGCCCGGCCTCGTCACACCAGTTCTTGGCTCGGTAGCGCAAGCCCTCTCCATTGCCTGCGATGTGCTGGTCGAGTATACAAAACCGGAGGGTGCAAAGGGCAACATCATCGCAGCGCTGGAATCCGGGTGTCACGTGGTGGTGGGAACCTCCGGACTTACCGACGCGGACTTCGCGGACATCGAGGTCGTCGCCCTGCGCGCGGGGCGAGCAGTGCTGGCCTGCGGAAATTTCGCATTGACCGCGGTGTTGCTCCAGCGATTTGCCGAGGCGGCCGCAAGGCTCATCCCGCAGTGGGAGATTATTGACTATGCTCATGACTCGAAAATAGACGCCCCCAGCGGTACGGCCCGCGAGCTTGCCGTGCGTCTGTCCGCGGTGCGAACGCCGAGCCTGACCGTGCCGCTTGACCAGACAGTAGGGCCTAGAGAGGCCAGGGGCGCATCGGTATCGGCTTCGCAAGTCCACTCAATCCGCCTGCCTGGCTATGTGATTGGCGCCGAGGTGCTCTTCGGGATGCCGGATCAACGGCTGACGATCCGCTTCGATTCCGGTACCAGCGCGAGTGTGTTCGTCGACGGGGCGTTGATGGCGATTCGCCGGGTGGCCAGACTTACAGGAGTCCATCGAGGGCTGGACGTGGTGTTGGACAGCGAGTGAGCACTGACAAACGGCTGCCGCGGGGCGCACTTCGCGCCGCCGTCGGGCATTGCGAATCAAGTGCTGCTGCCGGTAGCATCTGATCGCCACCAGCAAGGAGAGCGTCGCGATGATCAACCAGCCTTTAGACATCAACAATATGTCCCAGGCCATCCAACTCGCGCTCGGCCCGGCCTTTCTGCTCACTGGTATCGCCGGCATGCTCAACGTCATGACCGGGCGTCTGGCGCGCATCGTGAACCGGGGCCGCCACCTTTCCGAGGGACCGGCCCCGACCGGGGCAAAGGCGCGCGAATCCCTACCGGCTGAACTGCGCGACCTCGAACGCCGCCGGCGCCTCGCCAGCGCCGCCATTACGGCCTGTACCCTGGCAGCGTTATTGGTATGCACGGTAATTGCCACGCTCTTCCTGGAAGTAATGCTCCACGCCCCTCTCGAGTGGCTGGTCGGGGTGCTCTTTACAGGTTCCACCTTGGCACTGGTCGCTGGCCTGGCTTTCTTCCTGAGCGAGGTTCATCTGGCCAATCGGACAATTCGAATCCCCCTATCGGCTCCCAACCACTCGTCTGAGTGAGAAATGCTGCCCGAGCCCTTGGTCAACCGGTCCTTGCGCTCCTATTTGCCGCAGTTTCGTGCGGCGCCCAAACAGAGGCCGCCGCGGTTGAGGCTGCGACGGCGGCAAGCCGGACATGGCTGGCTTCGCTCGATCCGAACGGCTATTCCGTCACCTGGAAAGTGTCCGAATACTTCGTGAAGTAGCGAGGCCTGCCGCAAGCCTCCGCTTGGCTCAAACCTTAGGCGTCAAAAAATGCCCCGCCAGCCATCCCCATTCGAACTGCTGATACTTGATTGCGATGGCGTCGTCGTCGACAGCGAACCGATCACGACCCGCGTCCTCGCCGAGATGCTCAATGAGCTGGGTGTCCCGGTTGCAGCCGAAGACGTGGCCCGGAAGTTCGTCGGACATACGTTTGCGCACACCCTCGATCTGGTAGCGGAACTGCTCAAGGAGCCATTGCCGCGTGATTTCGCCCCCAACTACCGCGACCGTACTTTTGCGACCCTGGAGACCGAACTCAGGCCGGTGCCAGGTATCGCGGCGGCACTTGATCTCATCACCATTCCATACTGCATAGCCTCCAACGGGCCACACGCGAAGATGCGCAAGACCTTGGGCATAACTTCCCTGCTTTCGCGTTTCGAGGGCCGGTTGTTCAGTTCTGGTGATGTGCCGCGCGGTAAACCTTTCCCGGATCTCTTTCTCTTCGCCGCGCACTACTTCGCAGTGCGGCCCGCGGCCTGCCTGGTCGTCGAAGACAGCGCCAGCGGGGTGGCCGCCGCGCTCGCCGCGGGCATGTCCGTCTTTGGTTATTCTGGTGGCGTAGACGACGACCAGCTCCTGGCTGCAGGAGCACACAAGGTGTTTGGCCACATGTCCGAGTTACCTGCACTCGTGGCCAACGTCCAATGAATCTGGTGCACAACTTGGCTCCCCGCGGAACAAAATGCCCAACTTGAGTTACCTAGCAAATGACAGCCCTGGCCGATTCGACCCGAAGCCTGGCCGACCAGTCATGAAAGCCATCGTCACCACCGGTAATGGGGGCTACGAGAAGCTCCTCTACCGCGATGTGCCAATTCCAGTGCCTGGCAATGGGGATCTCCTGCTCAAAGTCCTCGCTGCCGGAGTTAATAACACTGAAATAAATACGCGGATCGGCTGGTATTCATCTTCGGTAACGAACGGAACCCAGGAATCTTCCACATCAGGAAGCGATTGCGAAATCGATGATGGCGGCTGGAATGAAAGAACACCCTTCCCCTTGATTCAGGGCACAGACTGTTGCGGTGAAGTGATCGAACAAGGTGCCGATGTCTCCGGCTCCATGATTGGCAAACGGGTCTTGGTACGCGCCTGCATGCGTCTGCACAGTTACGATTCCCCCGAAAATATCTGGATGGGATCGGATTTTGACGGTGCCTTCGCGCAGTACGTCAAAGTGCCCGCAAGTGAAGTCTTTGAGGTTCGCTGCGCCTGGAGCGATGTTGAACTCGCAACGATCCCGTGCGCATACGGAACGGCCGAAAACATGGTGCACCGAGCCAAAGTCAGTGCCTCTGACCATGTTCTGGTAACCGGTGCGTCGGGTGGAGTTGGCTCAGCGGTGGTACAGCTTGCCAAGCGCCGTGGCGCTCATGTCACCGCAGTCGTCGGGCCATCCAAGATGGATTTGATGAAGGATCTGGGAGCGGACAGAATTATTTCGCGCGAGGCAGATCTGATGGCGAAACTCGGCAAGTCCAGCATTAGTGTTGTGATCGACAATGTCGCCGGCAGTGGTTTCGGGCAATTGTTGAAAGTGATGGCCCGAGGCGGTCGTTATGCCTCTTCGGGCGCGATTGCAGGGCCCATGGTCACCATGGACATGCGAGATTTCTATCTCAAGGATTTGAACCTGATAGGCTGCACGGCGTGGGACGAGCCGGTGTTTGCGAATCTGATCGGTTATATAGAAAGAGGTGAAATCAAACCGCTGGTCGCAAAGGTTTTTGAACTGGGCGACATTGCGATTGCGCAGCAGCAGTTCATGAAGAAGAACCATTTCGGCAATTTTGTTCTTGTGCCGTTACAGTGAAGCGCGCCGATCTGATCAAGACCGCAATGCAGGTCTTCGCAATCCTTTGCCTCGTCGCCTACTTTGCGATCCTTGCTTACAAAGGTTCGGTTGATATTTCCGCGCTGGCGAAGCAGTACCCGGGAAGTGAGTTCTGGGCGGCACTGGGCCGGCACCTGATTCGTAACCTTGGGGGAGGCTAGGTTCTATGCCCAGGCGAAGAGGCGCGAAGATGAGAGAAATCCTGCTGGTTGCCGCCATATTGTTTGCGGCTTATGGCTATTTCAACCATCAACCTGGCCCGACCTCGGGCGACGCACGGCTCGCGGCACCCTCGCAGGTCGCTCCCCGCTCGGATCAGATAATTGCCGAAGCGTTTTCACGCCGGCAAAGCAATCTGCAGGTTTCTGGCCAGGGGGTGGTGGTAAAGGTGCTTGCAGATGACCGCAGCGGCAGCAGGCATCAGCGCTTCATCATCAAGCTGGCTTCGGGCCAAACCTTGCTGGTGGCACACAACATCGATCTTGCTCCCCGGGTCGCATCGATTCGGGAAGGCGATTCAATTCAATTCAACGGCGAGTACGAATGGAACCAGACCGGCGGGGTCCTGCACTGGACCCACCGCGATCCCAAAGGGGCACACGCCGGTGGCTGGCTCAAGCATCAAGGGAAAACATTCCAGTGAGCCTTTCCAGCCAGCGCTGAAGTGACTGCTTTCACTAATCAGATGAACCTCATCGCATGGCAGATTGCGGCTACGACATGGTCTTTTCATAGGATTCAGGACGTCAGTAGGCGCCCACTTCCCACACTACGACAAATACTCATGGCGGAATATGGCAATGAAATGTCCCAAGTGCAATTCCGAGCTGCAGAAGTGCAGAATATGGGGTGATCGCTACTCGCTAAGATGGAATCATGAAGCTGACGGCAAGACCCTTGGAATATGGATCAACCACGGCAATAAAATCGGGCATGGCGGAATGCTGAAACTTAACAGGCCATATGTGTATTCGCACCGCTGCGCCCAATGCAGGACTCAATTGATAATTGAGGATGAAAACTGAAATAGATTTGCCGGAAAGTAATTCGAAGTGCCGGCGCCTGCCAGCCCTCGACCTCAATCGGAGCCCAAGACATGAGCGACTATTCAGAGTTATTCAATCCGGCCGACGGGGGAGAATCGGCTGCCGAACTGGCTAGCGCCGACGATGCCTGCCGCGCAGGCTTCACGGCCTGCTTTCAACGCGCGCGATCCTACTGAAGGCCCGCTATGAAGCTCAAACAATTTCAAGTCGATGCCTTTGCGTCCCGGGCATTCGAAGGAAACCCGGCCGCCGTCTGCCCCCTGGAAAGCTGGCTCGAAGACGACGTCCTGCAAGCCATCGCGGAGGAAAACAACCTATCGGAGACGGCGTTCTTCGTCCCCACCGAAAAGGGCTTCAGGTTGCGCTGGTTTACACCGGCGCGGGAGGTCGATCTCTGCGGCCACGCCACGCTGGCATCGGCCCACGTCATCTTCGAGATTCTGGGTTACTCGCGGGAAGTAATTACCTTTGAGACTCGCAGTGGCGAGTTGTTCGTTGCCCGCAAGGGGAAACGCCTGGAAATGGATTTCCCTGCCGCCCAGCCCAAGCGCTGCGAGATCCCCGAAGCTCTGGCTCTCGGCCTTGGGCGGCGCCCAATCGAGGTCCTGGCCGCCGACGATTACCTGGCCGTATTCGACAGCGAGGCGAGCGTTCGCGCCATCACACCCAATCACGCATTGTTGAGCCAGCTTGATCTGCGTGGCGTCATTGTCACTGCGCCTGGCACGGACGTCGATTTCGTCAGCCGTTTCTTCGCTCCCAGGGTCGGCGTTTCCGAAGACCCGGTCACCGGTTCAGCGCACTGCGAGCTGGCGCCGTACTGGGCCGGCAGACTCGGCAAGAGTTTCCTGAGCGCGCGCCAGGTTTCCAGCCGCGGAGGCAGCATAACCTGCGAGCTGAAAGCGGATCGCGTGATCCTTTCAGGCGAGGCGGTCACGTTCATGGAGGCAGAAATTTCCTTCTAGAACCAGTACGCAACCCGCACCGGCGAACTGGCCGATGCGCTGCGCATCGGCGACAATGGCACCTATCAGTTCCTCGCCAGGGTTTCGGCCTCGGGAGACGCGCTCCGGAGTGCGTGCTGGCGAGGCGCTCGGGCCGTGTCCTGGAGCGGTCTCCAGGAAGTCCTGGATAGGGAGGCAAGCGCCATGGCTGTCAGCAATGAATTGACCGAGTTTGTCAGGGCTTCACTGGAGATCGGGGTGTCCCGGACCCGGATTGCGGAGACGCTCAGGCTCGCCGGCTGGAAGCCCGAGCAGGTGAGTGCGGCGCTGGAGGAATTTGCCCCGCTGGAGTTTCCGATCCCGGTGCCGCGGCCGCAGCCATCGCTGTCGGCGCGGGAGGCGTTCATGTACCTCGTGCTCTTCACGACTCTGTATATAGTCGCCTATCATTTGGGCAGCCTGGTGTTCGATTTCATCAACCGGGCGTTTCCCGATCCGGCCGCGCCGCTGTCGGACATCGGCGTGCGCTCGGGAATCCGCTTTTCGGTTTCATCCCTGATCGTCGCGCTGCCGGTGTTCCTGTACTCCTCCCGGCTCACCAACCGCGCCACCGAACTGGACGCGAGCCAACGCCTGTCGCCGGTGCGGCGCTGGCTGACCTACCTCACGCTGTTCATGGCGGCCTGCATCCTGATCGGCGACGTGACGAGCCTGGTCTTCAGCCTGCTCGGCGGCGACCTGACTACGAGGTTTGTACTCAAGGTGCTGACCATCGGGGTGATCGCCGGGACGATATTCTGGTACTACCTCTCGGACCTTGCCGCCGACGAGAAAGAGGCCAAGCCATGAGCCGGCGCAAGCGCCCGGGAGTGCTCGGGGTCATCGTGACCATCGTCGTCCTGGCGGCGGTGGCCACGGGGATATTCCTCATTGGCTCGCCGGCCCAGGAGCGCGCGCGCAGGACCGACCAGCGCCGGGTGGCGGACCTGACGGGCGTGGCGGTAGCGGTTGATCTCTATTGGTCGAGGAAGGCGAGTCTCCCGCAGTCGCTCCAGGACCTTGCCAAGGAGCCTGGGGCCACCGTCCGGATCAACGACCCCAGCACCGGCGAAAGCTATGAATACCGTTCTCTGGATGGGGCTGGCTACGAAGTGTGCGCCCGCTTCGAGAACGATTCCGGCGAAACCGCCGGACCCATGGGCGCTAATTCCTGGTCGCATGGCAGCGGCCGCCATTGCTTCCGTCGCGAGGCGCAGAAGATCCCCGGCTTGTCAGCCCAGTAGCCTCCAATAGAATAGCGAATGCTTGAAGCTTCCTGGTTATTGTTCGTAGTCGCATCGCTGGTCCTCATCGCCACCCCCGGGCAGGACATGATCCTGGTCATGTCGCGTTCGGTCGCTCAAGGAGCGGCGGCGGGCGTGGTAACCGCCGCGGGCGTCAGCGTTGGCCTGGTGGGCCACACCGTACTCGCCACGCTCGGTCTCGGCGCGATCCTGCGCACCTCCGAGTGGCTGTTCATTGCCCTCAAGCTCGTCGGTGCCGCCTATCTGATCTATCTCGGCGTCGGACTGCTGCGAACGCGGGGCGCCACGCTGTTGACCCGGGCTGTGCCCAGGCGCTCGCTGCCGCGTCTGTTCTTCGATGGAGCAATCTCCAACATTTCCAATCCCAAGATCGCGGTCTTCTACTTTGCCTTCCTGCCGCAGTTCGTGCTGCCGGGCGCGCTCCGCCCAACCATGACCTTATTCGTGCTTGGGCTGCTGTTCGCCGCCCTCACCTTCCTGGTCAAGGGGCCGGTCGGATTGATCGCCGCCAGGTTGTCCGGCTGGTTGCGGGCGCGGCCCGGTGCTCTCACCGGCTTGTACCGCACGAGCGGCGCTGTTCTGCTCCTGCTCGGCATCAAGCTGGCCTTCGAGCGTCGGCCGTGACGCAAACGGATAACGATGCACCCTTCTGAGAGCGTGGCAGCTTTAAACCCGCAGTGGTTCCTGCCCGCGCTGGTCGTCGGCATGATGGCCGTCGCCGGGTTGCTGGCCTTTCTTTCAGGCTGGCGCCGGCTTGCCAAGCGCTACCGGCCGACCGCCCAAATTGACGGCGAGCGGTTCTACTTTGCCTCGGCCAAGATGGGCCTGGTCCCATGGTTCAAGATCAACTATGGGGCCTGCCTTATCATCACGGTCGGCAAGACCGGGATCTACGTGTCGATCTTCATGCCGTTTCGGCTGTTCTGTCCCGATTTCTTCCTGCCTTGGTCGGAGGTCGAGTCGGTTGAAGAACAGGCCTCGGCGCTTACCCGGCGGATGGTCGTGCGGGTGCGCGGATCGCCGGTATCGCTGGCGCTGCGCGGTTCGGTTGGCCATTGCGTTGCTGCCACCTACGCCGAGGCGAAGGCCGCCGCCAGTCCCTGACCGGCAGCTCGGCGGGAAATCGGCAGTGGACAGTTGCCCGCCGCCGGTCAGGACGGCAGGAATTTCAGGAGAGTCATCAGTGCTCAAAGCATCAGTGGTGTCGGCAGTCTCGGCGCTGGTCGTGGTGGCGTTGTCGTTCTGGCTCAATCCCTCGCCGAAGCAGCATCGCGACCAGATCAAGAAAGTCATCGCCGAGCGCAGCCCGGTCGCCGGGATGTTTGGGTTGGGCGAGTTGACGGCATTCACGTCCACCTACCATCCGCTGGGTGTGGCCTCCTATGCCACGGCCAACGACCGCGTGGTGTCGATCGGCTTCATGGGCATGGTCTTCGTAATTCAACCCGAGCCGGAACGCTGAAACCGTCGGCCAGGGAGGTCTAGCCAGTGCTGGTAGTGATATTTGCGACGTTCATGGCGCACGCAGTGGAAATGGCGGTCTACGGAAGCGCATTCTTCATGTTGGTCAAGTACATCGGCGTCGGCGAACTCGCCGGCTCGGCGGGGTTCTCGTTCACGACCTGCCTTTACTTCTCGGCCGAGACCTACACCTCGCTGGGCTTCGGAGACCTGATGCCGGTCGGTCCGGTGCGACTGCTCGCCGGGGTCGAGGCGCTCAACGGACTGCTGCTGATCGGCTGGTCGGCGTCCTACACCTACATCGCGATGGAGCGGTTCTGGATCACGGCCACTGGCGAGGCCGGGAAATGAGCGCGGCAATTCCAGTCCGTCGTTCGGCCCGCGCCCAGGCCATCGGTCTCGTCGGCTGGCTGCTGCTGACGTTCGTCGCTGCCGCCGCCGGAGCGTTCGCCTCGGCCAGCGCGGGCGCTTTCTACCAACAGCTGTCCCGCCCCGACTGGTCGCCGCCGGCATGGCTGTTCGGGCCGGCCTGGACCGTCCTTTATGTTCTTATGGGCATCGCCGCGTGGCTGGTCTGGCGCAGGCACGGGTTTCGCCGGGCCGGCACGGCGCTGACGCTCTACGTCGTGCAACTCGCGCTCAATGCGCTGTGGACCTGGCTGTTCTTCGTCTGGCATCAAGGGGGGCTGGCGTTTGCCGAAATCATCATGCTCTGGGCGCTGATCGTCGCGACCATGGTGGCATTCGCCCGTCTGCACGCACTAGCCGCGTTGCTGCTGCTTCCCTACCTGGCCTGGGTCAGCTTTGCCTGCGCGCTTACCTTGGCCACCTGGCAGCGCAACCCGGCGATCCTGGGATAGGCGCCTGGCCATGACGTCAATCAGCGTCGCCCGCGAGGCGTCCGATCAGCCTGAAGTCGTGAGGATGATCGCGGCGCTGGACGCATACCAGAAGCCGCTCTATCCGCCGGAGAGCCACCACGGCATCGACGCCGACGAGCTGGCGCGTTCCAACGTGCTGTTTGCCGTGGCCCGCGACGCCAGCGGCAAAGCCATCGCCTGCGGGGCGGTGGTCATGAGTTCAGGTTTCGGTGAGCTCAAACGGATGTTCGTTGCTCCCGAATGCCGCGGCCAGGGCGTCGCCCGGGCACTGTTGGCGTTCCTCGAGGACCAGGCGTCCGCCGCCGGCTGTAAGATCTTGATGCTGGAAACAGGCGTTCGCCAGCTCGAGGCGCTGGCCCTGTACGCAGGGGCTGGCTACGTTCGCTGTGGACCATTCGGCGCCTACACCCTGGATCCGCACAGCATATTCATGAAGAAGCTCCTGGCGCATAGAATTGCCGCCTGGAAAGAGGTTTCCCCCGCCAGCGCCGCAACTCGATAGCGACGCTGCCACATTTCTAAAGGACTAAACTGATGACAAAGATTGCTTTTCTTGGAACCGGCCTGCTCGGCAGTGGATTTGCCGAAGGCGCAGCCAAACGTGGCGACCAGGTAACCGCGTGGAATCGTTCGGCGGACAAGGTCAGGGCGCTGGGCGAGTTCGGGGTGATCGCCGCCGCTACTCCGGCCGAGGCGGTGCGCGGCGCGGCGCGGGTGCATCTGGTACTCAAGGACGACGCCGTGGTTGAAGAGGTGCTGGCGGCAGCGCGTCCCGGGCTCTCGGCCGGGACGGTCATCATCGATCACACCACCACCCTGCCGAAACTCACCGCTGCACGGGTGCAAAGACTGAATGCCGAAGGAGTGAAGTACCTCCATTGCCCGGTATTCATGGGCCCGCCGGCGGCGCGCAATGCGCAGGGCTCGATGCTGGTCGCAGGACCGAAGGCGTTGTTCGAGGAAGTCAAGGCAGAACTGGCGAAGATGACCAGCCGCGTCGAGTACATGGGCGAGCGCGGTGACGTCGCCGCAGCCAACAAGCTGTTCGGCAACGCCATGATCATCGGGGTCGCGGCGGTGATGGCCGACATTCTCACCATCGCGCAGGCGAGCGACGTGAGCGGTGAAGATGCCATCAAGCTGCTGGGGCTGCTGGACGTGAACGCGATGGTTGCCGGCCGCGGCATGAACATGGCGAAGGGAAACTTCGCCCCGAGCTTCGAATTGGCGATGGCCCGCAAGGACGTCAAGCTGATGCTCGAGACGGTGGGCGAGCGGCCGATGGCGGCATTGCCGGCGGTGGCGGCGCGGATGGACCAACTGATTGCTGCCGGGCGCGGCGGTGAGGACTGCACCATCATTGCCGCCGACGCGCTGAGCCGGCCGTAGTGGGCGCGGCGGTCGAATCCTTTCGGGGGCGCAGGCGGCGATGACTATCAGGCAGTTCTGGATCGACCCCTATCAGTCGCGGCTCAGGACGCGGGTCGGGGCCGTCGCCGGAGACCGGGTCACGCTCGAATCGACCATCTTCTTCGCGCTCTCGGGCGGTCAGGATAGCGACCAGGGAACGATCGGCGCAATCCCGGTGCTGGAGGCCAGCAAGGATGGCTTCGAGATCTTCTACCAGCTGCCGGAGCAGCACGGGCTGGCGCCGGGCCAGGAAGTTGAGGTCGCCATCGACTGGCCCCGGCGCTACCGCCTGATGCGGCTGCATTTCGCAGCCGAAATCGTGCTCGAGCTGTTTCTCAGGGTACTTCCCGGGGTTGAACGGATCGGGTCGCACATCGCGCAGGACAAGTCGCGCATCGACTTTGCGTGGCCCGAGAACATCTCGCCGTTGCTGCCCGAGATTGCCGCGCAGGCCAACGCGATTGTCGCGTCGGACTTCGAGATCAGGACCGGATTCGACGACGAACCAAACCAGCGGCGCTTTTGGGAAATCGACGGTTTCTCCCGGGTGAGTTGCGGTGGCACTCACGTGCGGCGCACCGGCGAGGTCGGGCCGATCCGCTTGAAGCGCAACAACATCGGGAAGGGCAAGGAGAGGGTCGAGATCTATCTGACTTCCTGACCTGAAGACGGACATTGCCTCTGGTTAATGTTCGGCCCAGAATTGCATGTGGGCCAGCGACCGGGGGATCTTGGGCTGAGCCCGATTGCCAAAGCAGAGGTCTTTCATGGCAGTTCGTGTTGTCAAGCTTGGCTGCGCGCGACTCAAACGCGAAGGGACGCGCATCGGGACGGTGCCTCGCCCGCCGCGCGGCGTACCCAAGGACTGCTCGACAAGGGCGCCAGGATGATTTCGTGAAGAAACTTGGCTTCCTGCTGGCAGTTGCGGTTCTGGCCGCCTGTGCATCCTCTGAGTCCACGCGACCCGCCAGAGCCGACGGGACGCAAGTCCAGGGTACGGTGACCCAGTTTGTGACCACGCCATTGGGCGATCTGAATGTGATTCGCACTGAAATCCCGCAAGTGCTGGTGGCAGCTCGCAAGGAGCCCTATGCGCTGCCGGCGGACAGTTCCTGCGCGGCGCTGGCCGCGGAAGTCCAGGAGCTTAGTTTAGTGCTTGGCCCGGACCTGGACGCTACTCCCCAGGGAGAAAATGACGACTCGGAAGACGATGGTGGTGTCGTTGTCGAGGCCGCGAGCGGGGCGATCCGGGGAGCCGCCGAAGGAATCATGCCGTTCCGCGGCTGGGTGAGGAAGCTGAGCGGAGCCGCAGGTCACACCAAGGAAGCAGCCGCTGCAATCCACGCCGGGACCGTCCGTCGCGCGTTCCTCATGGGACTCGGCCAGACGGGCGGGTGCAAGTTGATCGCGGCACCGAAGATCTAGAAACTGGAGCAGAACATGATCACCGTAATCGTCGAGTTCAAGCTGCCGCAGCCAATTTCAAGGGAGCAGGCACGCACCATCTTTTTGAGCACCGCTCCGAAGTACCAGGAGATGATCGGCCTGATTCGCAAGTACTACTTTCTCTCGCAGGACGGTGCCAAGGCGGGTGGCGTTTACCTCTGGCAGAGCCGCGCCGAAGCCGACCTGATCTATACCGAAGACTGGAAAAAGTTCATCCGGGAAAAATATGGCGCCGACCCGTCCCTGACCTACCTCGAGTGTCCGGTCGTGGTCGACAACCTCACGCGCGAAATCATTTCGGACTGAGCCGGTCGGCGGCGCCGGTAATGAATCCGCGGGTCACGCTGCTTAGCCTGGCGCTGCAGCCGCGCAGCGTAACGGAGTTTGCGATCGGCCATAACGGCGCTTCCGCGGAACCACCCTGCTGGGCGCCCCATGAGTGATCTGACCACCACCGCGCTTCTGGTCGGCGCCACCTTCGCCGCGGCCGGTTTCGTCAAGGGCGTCGCCGGCCTCGGGCTGCCGACGGTGGCGATGGGCCTGCTCAGCCTGATCATGGCGCCAGCGGCTGCCGCCGCCCTGCTGGTTATCCCTTCGCTGACCACCAACTTCTGGCAACTGTTCTCGGGACCGAAGCTGGCCGTGCTGCTGCGCCGCCTCGCTCCCATGATGGTGGCGATCCTGGCCGGAACCGCGCTGGGCATCAATGTCCTGACCGGCAGCTCGGCGTCGCTGGCCACTGCCGCGCTGGGGGCGATCCTCGCGCTCTACGGCGTGTTTGGCCTCACGGTGCGCGGTTTCACGGTGTCGCCACGGGCCGAGCGGTGGCTGTCGCCGCTCGTGGGTCTGGTCACCGGAGTGATTACCGGCGCCACCGGAATTTTCGCCATCCCCGCGGTTCCCTACCTTCACTCGCTCGAGCTGCCCAAGGACGAACTGATCCAGGCGCTCGGATTGTCGTTTACCGTTTCAACCATTGGTCTGGCGGCGGCGCTCACCGCGGTCGGCAAGTATCAGCTGGTTGCCGCCGGCAATTCATTGCTGGCGGTCGTGCCGGCCTTGCTGGGGATGCACCTCGGCCGCCTGGTGAGGGACAAGCTGCCACCAGAAGCATTCCGGCGCTGGTTCTTCATCGGCCTTGTGGCACTGGGACTGTACATGCTTTTGCGGGCTTGAACAGGGCGCCGCGCTCCCCTCTTTAGGCGCCCTCTGGGCTAAACTGGCGATTAAGCGGTCATTTCCGGCTGGTGCCTGAATCGGGACGCGCGGCAGAGGCTGCCACCGGTGCCGGCCAGTCGGGTCACAGCGAGGCGGACGGTGCGCAAGGTAACTATCGGACTGGCTCTTGGAAGTGGTTCCGCCCGAGGGTGGTCGCACATCGGGGTGATCAACGCCCTGGCCGCCCAGGGCGTCGAGCCCGACATCGTCTGCGGCACTTCGGCTGGCGCTGTGGTGGGCGCCTCGTATGCCGCCGGTAACCTGCACAAGCTCGAACGTTGGGTGCGCTCGCTCACCAGGTTCGACACCGCGCGGTTTTTCGAGATCAACGGATCGCTCAACGGCTTCGTCAACACCGAGCGGCTGCACCAGTTCCTCAATGAATACGTGGCCGATGACGATGCGCTGATCGAGAAGTTCTCCAAGCGCTACGCCGCGGTCGCGACCGATCTCGAGGTTGGTCGGGAGATCTGGCTGGACCGCGGCTCGGTGCTCGAGGCGGTGTGGTCCTCGATGTCGCTCCCGGGACTCTTCCCGGCGATCCGGCACAACCACCGCTGGCTGGTCGACGGCGGGCTGGTCAACCCGGTGCCGGTTTCGACCTGCCGGGCGCTGGGGGCCGACGTGGTGATCGCGGTCAACCTTAACGGCGACATCGTCGGCAGGCACCTCCAGCAGGGCGGGCCAGTCGCTAAGAAGAACGGCGGGGTAGTGGAACGGATCACCGATCTGGTCGCGGAGTACGCGGCCTCGGCCTTCCCGCCCAATAAGGACGGCGAGAAGCCGTCGGAGGACAGCGCGAAGCCGCCCGGGCTCTTCGATGCGATCGCCAGTTCGGTCAACGTGATGCAGGACCGGATCACCCGCAGCCGGATGGCTGGTGATCCACCGGATATCCTGCTGTCCCCGCGGGCAGCGCATATCGGGCTGCTCGAGTTCTATCGTGCAGGCGACGCAATCATCGAGGGTGAGCGCTGCGTGGAGCGGATGCTGCCTGAAATCATGGAGGTGCTCGGGTTGCGCTGATTGGCGGCGCGAGTCGAACACTCAACCACGGGAGAAGGATGATGAAACGACTGGTCGCAGTTGTATCGGCAACCCTGGTGTTGTTGCTGTCAGCGTGCGCCTCGGTGCCGATGGTTTCTCTGCAACAGGATGCCAAGACGAAGGATTTCATGGCGCCGCCCGATCACGCGACGTTGTATATCTATCGGAACGAGAACAT
Organism: Burkholderiaceae bacterium; assembly: GCA_024637395.1. Lineage (GTDB taxonomy): Bacteria > Pseudomonadota > Gammaproteobacteria > Burkholderiales > Burkholderiaceae_E > JAGXFR01. The sequence continues at coordinate 16,044 of JAGXFG010000126.1, forward strand.
GGGCGGCGCCGTGCCGATGATTGTTTTGGTCAACGGCAAGCTGGCTGGCCAGACTGCCGCCAAGACGTACTTCCGTTTCAACGTCCTGCCCGGCACCTACACCGTCGTATCACTCGCGGAGAATACTTCCACCCTCTCGTTGGTCGCGGAGGCCGGCAAGAATTACTTTGTGTGGCAGGAAGTCAAAATGGGGCGGTCGATGGCCCGCAGCCTTTTGCAGCAGGTGGACGAAAATACGGGGCGGGCGGGCGTGATGGAGTCGAAGCTGATCCAATCTGCGGTCACCGGGGATGATCTGGCTCCACGAAGCAAGCCGTAACAAACGTCGAACATCTCGGCACTCGCGACGCCATGAGCGTGGCGAGCCGGGTCGTGGGCAATTTAGGGAGAACAACAATGCGGGTGCTGGTATTGGGTGCGGGCGGGATTGGCGGCTACTTCGGGGCCCGGCTCCACGATGCAGGCGGAGACATCACCTTCATGGTGCGACCGACGCGCGCGGAGAATCTCCAAGCCCATGGGTTGCGGGTGGCGAGTCCGCTCGGCGATACCATGCTGGTGCCCCAGTTGATCACTGCCGGCGCCGATGCCGGCGGCGGGTTCGACGTCGCAATCCTGTCCTGCAAGTCCTATGACCTGGCCTCGGCGATCGATTCGATCGCCCCGATGTTGCATTCCGGAAGTGTCGTCCTGCCCTTGCTCAACGGCCTGGCCCACCTCGCTGCGCTCGACGCCCGCTTTGGCCGGGAGCGGGTGCTGGGCGGCGTCGCCCATGTCTCGGTGGCGCTCGGCCCCGACGGCGCGATCGCGCATCTCAACACCTTCCAGCGGCTGATCTTTGGTTCCCGCGACCCCGAGCCATCGCCCTGGCTGGCGCCGCTCGCCGAACTGCTGGCCGCGTCGCCGTTAGGTTTTGCCGTCTCGGAGAACATCGAACAGGACATGTGGGAGAAGTTCGTGTTTCTCGCCACGCTGGCCGCCGCGAACTGCACCATGCGCGCCAATGTCGGCGAGATACTCGCGACCTGCGCGGGCGAGGACTTCATCACCGGCCTGCTCGGTGAGTGCGAACAGATCGCTGCCGCCAGCGGCCACCCGGCGAGCCCGGAAAAACTGGCCGTCTATCGCAGCCAGCTGGCCGATCGCGGATCGACCGTCGCCGCCTCGATGCTGCGCGACGTCGAGCGCGGCGGCCCCACCGAGGCCGACCATGTCCTGGGCGACCTGGTCGCGCGCGGCAAGGCGCTGGGCATCGAGGTGCCGCTGCTCAAGCTGGCCTATTCGCACCTGCAGGCATATGAGCTGGTCAGGCAGCGGGGCCAGGCTAGCAAGGAAGGTGCAACATGAAAATCTCCGGATTCTCATTCGAAACGACCGATTGGTCAGTGATCGAGCCCGATGAGTACAAGGGCGAAACGGGCGCCGCGTACTGGCGAACCAAGACCTTCGGCGACATCAGGGTCCGGATGGTCGAGTACACGCCCGGTTATCTGGCCGATCATTGGTGCGTCAAGGGCCACATCCTGCTGTGCCTGAGCGGCGAGCTTCATACCGACCTTGAGGATGGCAGGAAGTTCACGCTCAAGCCCGGCATGACCTACCAGGTGGCGGACCAGGCCGAGGCCCACCGCTCGTATACCTCGAGCGGGGCGAAGCTCTTTATCGTGGACTAGCGGGGCCGGAGGCCACGCCGAGCGGGCTTGATTGGGGCGCATCAGCGGTGCACGCGACTCCAGCACCAAATTGCCAGGAGGAATTACCGGATGGCCAGAATCGAAGCCAAGCTTCTGACTCTCGGACTTACCCTGCCGCCGCAGATGCGGCCGCCGCCAGGGGTGTTGCTGCCGTTCCAGTTCGTGAGGATTGTCGGCAACCGGGCGCTGGTTTCGGGCCACGGGCCGCAGGATCCCGACGGTTCGATTGCGCAACCTCTGGGCAAGGTCGGGCGCGAGGTGTCGGTTGAGCAGGCTTATGAAGCCGCCCGACTTACGGCGCTTTCAGTCCTCGGCAGCCTCCAGCGTGCGCTGGGCGATCTCGACCGGATCTCGGCCTGGTCGCGAGTGTTCGGGATGGTGAATTCCGCGCCCGGCTTCAACCGCCAGCCGAATGTAATCAACGGGTTCTCCGATCTGATTCTCGAACTCTTTGGCCCCGAGATCGGTGCCCACAGCCGAAGTGCCGTGGGTATGGCGGAACTGCCATTCAATATCCCGGTGGAAATCGAGGCTGAGGTCGAGATTCGGGGCTGAGCGAGGAGCGCGGCGATGAGCGAGCGTGAAGCGAAGATGGTGCGACGGGTGACGACCGGACACAGTCCCGCTGGCAAGGCGGTGGTAATCAGCGATACCGTGGTCGCCGGCGACACTGTGGCCCTGTTGCCGGGAGCCGATTTCCACCAGCTCTGGGGCGCTGATGTCCCGCCGCTCTTCCCTGATGACGGCGCGCGACCAGCTGCGCACGGCTACTTCCCGCCGCTTGGCGGCTTCCGCTTCATGATGTTCACCGTCGCGCCGCAGGAGCAGGCCAAGGCGCAGGCGCAGCAGGCATCCGGGAATCGGGACGCGATGCGCAGCGAGATCCGCGAGAAGCTGCCCGGACTGGCCGAGCACATGGAACGCAGCCACCCGGGAATGCACACCACCGACACCATCGATTTCGAATACATCATCTCTGGCGAGGTCTGGCTGGAACTCGACGATGGTGCGATGGTTCATCTGCAAGCCGGCGACACCGTGGTGCAGAACGGCACCCGGCACGCCTGGCGCAACTTCGGCGCGGAACCGTGCCGCATAGTGGTGTTCATGGTCGGGGTGCCGCGCGCTCCGACCGGACTCGAAGTCGCGCAGCGCGCGGGCTGATTGCCAACGACGCGTCCCTGGCACGGCCAGTGGGCGCTTGCGGGGAGGAGCGGGAAAATGCCAATGCTGAAAGTCAATGGCGCGACGATCCACTACGAGGACCATGGCGCGGGCCCCGAGACCATCGTATTTGTTCACGGGCTGCTCTGGAGCGGCCGGATGTTCGACGATCAGGTGCGTGCGCTGCGCGGTCAATATCGCTGCATCACCTACGACCTGCGGGGCCAGGGCCTGAGCGAAGTAACCGCGTCAGGCTACGACATCGAGACGCTCACGGCCGATGCGGCGGCTCTCATCAAGGCGCTCGAATGTGCTCCCTGCCATTTCCTCGGACTGTCGATGGGAGGATTCATCGGCCAGCGCCTGGCAATCGACCACCCTGAGTTAATCAAGTCGCTGCTGCTGCTCGAAACTTCCGCCGATCCGGAACCCGAGGACTCGCGCGGCCGCTACCGCCTGCTGGGCTTCATCGCACGGTGGTTTGGTCTGCGGGTAGTTGCCGATCGTGTGATGCCGATAATGTTCGGCAGCAAGTTCCTGACCGATCCGGCGCGTGCGCACGATCGCGCGCTGTGGCGGCAGCGCATGATCGCCAATCATCGAGTCGGAGTGACCCGTGCGGTCCAGGGCGTCATCGAGCGGGCCGGCGTCTACGAGAAACTCGACCGGATCACTGTCCCGACGCTGATCATCGTTGGCGATCAGGACGTTGCCACGCCCGCGGAGAAAGCCGAGCGCATGCACGCGCGCATCCGCGGCTCGCAGTTGGTGGTGATCCCGGGAGCTGGTCACACCTCGACGGTGGAGGAGCCGGCAGCGGTCAATGACGCGCTGAAAGAGTTTCTCGCCGCCTTGCCCTGATTGGCGCTCCAGTCAGCTGCGCGCGGCTGCCGCGCCGCTCGTCAAAGCATCAGGCCACCGTCGATGTGCAGTGTCTGTCCGGTGATGTAACCGGCGTCGGCTGACAGCAGGAACTGGATGGCAGCGGCAACGTCATCGGCCTGACCCAGACGCCTCATCGGAATGTCGTTGACGACGGCCTGCCACTGCGCGGCGCTCAACGACGAGCCCCGACCGGCTTCCTTTGCAATGAAGCCGGGGACGACGTTATTGCAGGTGATGCCGCGGTCGGCGAATTCTGCGGCGACGAGCCGAACCTGAGCTTCCAGTGCCGCCTTGGCCGATGCGGTGGCGAAGAAGCGCAAGTTCCGTTGCCGGTGTGCGCCGAATGCACTGATGCAGACCACCCGTGCGCGCCCATGCGCGAGCTTGGGCGCGCAGCTTCGGATCAGGCGATGAAATGCCCCCGGCATGGAAGTGAACGCCGCCGCCAGGTCTTCCGGCGCGGCGCTGGCGACCGTACCCAGCCTCGCGTAGCCGGCGGCAAACACGAACCCGCTGATGGCGCCGACGGGAACCTGGCGCAGCCACTCTTCGCAATCGCGGAAGGTCTGTTCTTCACAAAGATCGCCAACGCAAAGATGGACGATGGATCCAGCATCACGACACGCGGCTGCTACGGATTCCAGGCCAGCGCGGTTGTGCCCCGTATGCAAGAGCAGGGTCCGGCCGGCACCAGCTACCCGTCGGGCCACGTTCGCCCCAATCCCGGAGCCGGCACCAATTACAACCATGTGATCCATCTTCAGGACTATCCCTTTACTACGGCGCCCTGGCGCCGGGGTTCAAGCTGGCGATAGCCAAGAACCAAAGCGCCGAACAACAAGGCCAGCGGAA